>SVRG01000066.1 GCA_015064965.1 Oscillospiraceae bacterium | reverse complement strand
AACTTCTTTTATGGCATTAAGATCAAGTCGGCCATCCTTAAGATCGATCTGACGGTAGCTTACTCCAAAATCCTTGAGCGAACCGTTTCCGGGTTCTCCAACGTTTCCGATAACCTCATCAAGTGTGTCATATGGCTTGTCGGCGACGGAATAGAGAATATCGCCGGGACGGAGAAGTGCATAAAGCCCGATTGCAAGCGCGTGTGTGCCGCTGGCAATACTGTGGCGCACAAAAGCGGCTTCCGCTCCCATAACCTCGGCGTAAATCTTGTCGAGGGTGTCGCGTCCGCGGTCATCGTAACCGTAGCCGCTTGTCGGCGCAAAAATTGCTTCGCTTACACGGTTGTTTCTGAATGCATTAAGAATTTTTTCGGTATTTTTCATTGACACTGCGTCAAGTTCTTTGTATATGTCTGCCAGCGCTGCTTCAGCATCTGCCGTTAAAAGTGCGAGTTTTTCGTTCATTTGTTTTTTCCTTTAAAAATTGTTAACTATTTCTTTAAATTTTCTGCCGCGCTCTTCAAAGTTTTTAAAAGCATCAAAAGAAGTACAGGCAGGGGAGAGAAGTACAATGTCGCCGCTTGATGCCAAGTCACGCGCCGCGTTTATTGCATCGGTAAAATCCTCACGGATGGTTATTGGAAAGTCGCCGCAGTTAGCTTTTTTCATCGCTGTAAGAATTTGTTCTCTTGCCTCGCCCGAAAGTATCAAAGCTTTTGCTTTTTGTAAAATCATTTTGGCAAGTTCGTCAAAAGGAACATGTTTATCTCTGCCGCAGCAAATCAAAATCGGCTTTACAGGATATGATGAAAGCGCCGCCATGGTGCGAGATGGTGAAGAATCAATCGAAGAGTTGTAATACTTAACTCCGTTAACCTCACGCACAAACTCGTTGCGGTGTTCAACTCCGCCAAAAGTTTTTGCAACTTCGGTAATGGTCTCTTTTGAAACAAAACCAAATGTCATACCGATAGCGCACATATAGTTTGCAACGTTAAACCTTCCGGGAATTTTTATGTCGCAGACTTTTAGATAGTTCTCACCGAAAGCGTTAATATATCCGTCTTTTTCGCAAATATCGGCATCATCAGTAAGCGAAAAAGTGATTTCTTCGCCGCCTGTTTTACCAATGAGTGCAGCGGTCAAACCATTGTCTTTGTTAAGCACTATGCGACTTGAACCGTGACGGTAAACATTGTATTTTGACACGGTGTATTCGTCCATGTCTGTGTGCCAATTAAGGTGATTGGGGGTAATGTTTGTTATCGCAGCCGCCCATGCGGATTTTTGCATAGTCATAAGCTGAAAGCTTGAAAGTTCAACAACTGCGTAGTCGTTTTCAGTCATGCTGTCCACCAGCGGAAGCAACGGGGCCCCGATATTGCCGCCTACATAAATATTTCTGCCTTTACCTTCTTTTTTTGCTTCGGCTTCGAGCAATTTGTAAGTGAGAGTAGTAGAGGTGGTTTTTCCGTCGGAGCCGGTTATTGCAAATATTTTTGCAGGGCAGAGTTCAAAGAAAAGCTCCATCTCCGAAGTGAGAACGGCCCCGCTTTTTACAGCGGCAGTGATTTCGGGAAGATCGGGACGTATACCAGGAGAGCGAAAAATAAAATCTCCGTCGATGTCTTGCAGATAGTTACTACCGTACTTGAATATAACGCCGCGTGATAAAAAATCCTTGATTTGTTCGTTGCTCGTATCTATTTCTTTTTGGTCGCGAGCCACAACTGTAGCACCGCGTCCAAGCAAAAAGTCAATCAGCGGAATGTTTGAAATGCCAAGCCCTAAAACGGTGCATTTTTTGCCGCGAAAATCTGTTTGCAAAATATCGCCTCTTTCGATAGAATATAATAATACATAATATATTATATATAAATATATTCGCAAAAGCAAGAAGAATAAAGAAAAAACAGGGGATTATCCCTGTTTTTACAGATGGCAGCGTATATCAATGGCCAGCTTTTCTTCAAGGTTGATAAGTCGCTTGGTAATGTCTTTCGATACTTCATCGGCTGCTTCATATTGGTTTAGATACTTGTTCAGCGATTTTACACCCATATTACAACCGTCCGTGATCAGGTCAGCTACAGTTTTGTCCGATTCGTCAAAACTAAGTTTTACATTGGTCTTCATCCATGACATACCTTTTGCCATGGGGTTGGGTTCTTTGCCGTCGTCGTGGTATTTTGCAAGCAATTCTTCAATTTCACAGCGTAGTTTTTCATGCTCGCTTTTACATTCTGAAAGTCGGTTTTTTAATTCTTCACTTCGTACATAATTCAGTACATCGTCAATGGATGCAACACCCATTTTTACCCCGGCATCACTTTCTTTTAAGAGTTTTACGGTATCTTGTTCAATCATAATAATTCTCCTTTGTGGCATTGTATGTATAGCATTCCGCTTGCTTTAAAGAATTATACAAAAAAAGACCGACGTATACACGTCGGTCCTGCAACACGAGCTATAAGCCGAGTTCTGTAAGCAAATGCTTGCTCCATGATCATCTATCTTCGCCGTTTGTTACCAAACGGCTTGGGGTAAAACCCGCTGCCACCCAAGGAGATGTGTCGGGCAAACGCTCCTTATACGGTGTTGCTTCGGATAGGGTTTACATTTGCACGCAGTTGCCTGCCATGCCGGTGAGCTCTTACCTCGCCTTTCCATCCTTACCGCTTAAAGCGGCGGTTTATTTCTGTTGCACTTTCCCTAAGGTCACCCTCGGCGGACGTTATCCGTTATCCTGCCCTGTGAAGCTCGGACTTTCCTCGCGATAATACCTTTCGGCGCCATATCGCGCGATCATGCACTCGGTTGCGGTGCTATTATATACCGCTTTTTTTGTTTTGTCAAGTGGCGTTTCTTTTTGCTCTGCCAAAGACGAATAAAACGACTGCAAGCATGGCAGCAACTGCGCTTACGATACCTACAAGCATCCAGTTTACATCAGCAATTTGCTCAATAGCAAATTCACCGGTTTCAGCATTTTGCAGTTTGGAAAAAACAAGAGCAACATCAACAATAAGTGCGGCGGCTATCGGTAAACCGGAAAGCGCAGTAATTATGCTTGATGCAGAGCTGTCTTCACTTTTGATAACGCGTACAGGTACCTGAGCATTGAAGTTTATAACAGAGCCGATGTATATTGCGACAATTGTCATTATAATGGTTTCGGGTATCATATATGTAGCGTTGTACACAAACGAGTATACAAGTGCGGCTTTTGTAGGAATTGATATGCCTGCCCAAACGGTTGCGCCGGTAAATACATGACAAGCGTAACGCAACACACATACCAAAATCGCTCCGAGCGCAAGAGAAGTGCTTTGTTCCTTTAAGGATTTACGAAATATACCGCCGAGACCGGCTACGGCAAAAGCTACGACATAGTCAAGCAAAATGATAGCCACAACACTTTGCCATCCGGTTACATAGGACAGCGTGGAAAGTCCTAATAATTGCTGTATAGTGCCGTATGCAAGACCTGCAGCACAACCCCATTTGATTCCATGTCGATATGATACGATAGCGATAGGAAACATTGACGCGATCGTTACAGATCCACCGTACGGCAAATCAACTATTTTGATCATGCTGAGTACGGTAGCAATCGCGATCATAATCGCACTTTCAACAAGTGCTCGCACTTTTGTGTTTTTCATTTTGAAAAACCTCCGAAAAAATAAATTCCGCACAGACGATATGCCTGTGCGGAAATATAGTTCTCGTTTATTATATCTCCCTACGACGGCATTATCCGTATCAGGTTAAGGGTTCAAGTAAAAACTTATCTCAGCCGCTTGACGCAGCACCCCTGACATATATTCTGTTCGGTGAAATGAGTATAAACCAAAACTTAAAGTTTGTCAATACTTATTTTATTGACTTTGCAATTTCCCAAATCTCTTTGGCAGAATTTGCAATATACTCCGCGCCGTTTTCACGCAAAACTTCAACAGGTTTGTAGCCGAAACTTACACCTATAGGATGCATGCCGGCGTTGACACCGGTTTGCATATCTATATGTGAGTCACCTACAAAACAAATCTCGTCAGCCGAGGCGCCAAACAGTTTGGCAATCTGCAATGCGGCATCTGGAGTTGGCTTCAGCGGTTTGTCTTTTACGCCCCAGACAACCTCAAAAACACCTTCGCCGAAAATCTGGTTGACAAGCAATGTGGCAGCGGTATGAGCCTTGTTGGTGAGCACAGCTACCTTGCATCCTTCGGAGCGTATTTTTGCAATAGTTTCAACCATTCCGTCGAATGCGGTTTTTGTGTTTTTGTAGTAGTCCTCGTAGTCTTTTATATACCACTCTGTAGCTGCATCAATTGTAGATTCATCGGTTCCTTCGGGAAATGTACGTTTTACAAACATTCTCGGCCCGTCATTAATGCCGATTAAAACCTCTTTTCTGCCAATCGGTCCAAGGCCGAAGCGCGAACGGGTAACATTCATAGCGCGGTTAAGTTCCGGCAATGTATCGGCAAGAGTGCCGTCGAGGTCAAAAATAAACCCTTTTATCTTCATAAAAACATCTCGCTTTCATCGGAATTAATTATATCGTTTTTGCAACGCAATGTCAACAAACAACCTTCTTTTCGGCAGTATGCTATATTTATTTAAAAAAGAAAAACAAAATTTTTGTTAAAAAAACTATTTTCAAATTTTTATTTATGTGATAGACTATATAAGTTGTGAAAAATATTTTAATTGAGGTATAAAAAAGTGGTAAGAGAAGATTTAAGAAACATAGCCATAATCGCACACGTTGACCATGGCAAGACCACCCTTGTAGACGAAATGCTTCGTCAGGGCGGTATCTATCGCGAAAATCAAGCAACCACCGAGCGCGTTATGGACTCGGGCGACCTCGAAAAAGAAAGAGGAATTACCATCCTCGCAAAAAATACCGCAGTTCACTACGGCGATGTAAAGATTAATATTATAGACACCCCCGGCCACGCTGACTTTGGAGGCGAGGTTGAGCGTATTCTTAAAATGGTAAACGGCGTGCTTTTGCTTGTAGACGCAGCAGAAGGACCGATGCCGCAGACTCGTTTTGTGCTTGAACGTGCGCTTCAGCTTAATCATCGCGTTATCGTTGTTATAAACAAAATAGATAAACCTGATGCACGTATCGAAGAGGTACAAGACGAGGTTCTTGAACTGTTTTTTGAACTTAATGCAAATGACGAGCAGTTAGACAGCCCCATGATTTTTTGTTCGGGCAGAGCCGGTACAGCAACCGATGACCCAAGCGTTGAGGGTACTGATCTCCGTCCTTTGTTTGATAAAATTCTTGAGTACATGCCTGCTCCCGAAGGCGAAGAAGACGGCGAACTCCAGATGCTTGTTTCTTCCATCGACTACAATGATTATGTCGGAAGAATCGGTATCGGAAGAATTGAGCGCGGTGTTGTAAAGCAGAACCAGGAAGTGATGATTTCAAACTTCCATACCGGCGGAACGCCAAAGCGCGCCAAGATAGTAAGCCTTTATCAGATAGACGGTCTTGTGCGTGTTCCTGTTGAAAGTGCAAAGGTTGGCGATATTGTATGCTTCAGCGGTGCTGAAAATATCAACATCGGTGATACTGTGACTTCAGCTGCTTGTGTTGAACCGCTTGAATTTGTCAAGGTCAGCGAGCCTACAATGGAAATGACTTTCTCAGTTAACAACAGTCCTTTTGCAGGTAAAGAAGGTAAGTTTGTTACCTCACGCCACCTTCGCGAAAGACTTTATAAGGAACTTCTTAAAGACGTTTCTCTGCGCGTAAGCGACGGTGATACTACTGAAAGTTTCCAGGTTGCGGGCCGCGGCGAAATGCATCTTGCAATTTTAATTGAAACCATGCGTCGCGAAGGTTATGAAGTGGTTTGCTCGACTCCTAAAGTACTTTTCCGTGAAATTGACGGCGCAAAGTGCGAGCCGGTTGAGCGCGTAATTATTGACTGCCCCGATATTTACAATGGTGCAGTTATGGAAAAACTCGGTGCACGCAAGGGCGAACTTATTACCATGGAGCCTAGAGGCACAAGAACAAGACTTGAATATCTCGTTCCCTCAAGATGCCTCTTCGGTTATCGAAGCGAGTTTCTTACTGATACTCACGGCGAGGGTATTCTCAATACTATTTTTGATTCTTATCAGCCCTATAAAGGCGAGGTAACCACACGCTTTACCGGATCTCTTGTAGCAAGTGAAGCAGGAGAGGCAACTTCCTACGGCCTTTTCAACTCTCAGGATCGTGGACAGATGTTTATCGGAGTTCAGACTCCTGTTTATGAGGGCATGATTGTCGGATCAAACCCCAAGCAGGGCGATATTGCTGTCAACGTATGCAAAAAGAAGCACCTTACCGCTATCCGTTCTTCCGGCGCAGATGAAGCGCTTCGCCTTGTTCCCCATAAGGTTTTCAGCCTTGAAGAAGCAATTGAATACATTGCAGATGACGAACTTATTGAGGTTACACCAAAGTCAATTCGTCTCCGCAAGCGTATTCTCAATACAGAGCTTCGTCTTAAAGAAGAAGCGAGACTTAAAAAACAGAATCAGTAAAAAACGGCTCCTTAAGGAGCCGTTTTTTACATAAAGTTTATGATAAAAAGCGAGATGATCGCGATAGCTATACCGATAATGTTTTTAGCCGGCAGTTTTTCTTTGAATAAGAACACTGCCATAATGCAAGAAAGAATAAGCCCCAGTGCGGTTTGCAACGGAAAAAGCAGAATTGCAGGCAGCATTTGCGCTGACAGCGTAGTAAGAAAAATATTAATAAATAAACATGTCGCCATTATAGGCAGATATACGGTATAAATGGATTTAGGAAGTGCGATTTTGGTGCCACGCTTGCTTTGCAATACATACGAAATTGCTAAAACAGCTGCGCTTGATGCAAATGTTGTGAGATTGTAAAATACCGAGTCAGTACCGCCGGCAAAAGCGTATAACTTTACACAAAGGCTATTTGTTCCCGAAAACAACCATACCGCAAATAGAATCGCAATGTCTTTGATTTTTATTTTGGTATCTGCTTTTTTGCTGTTGTCAAGTAGAATAACCGCAACAATCAGAAATGCAAGGGCGGTGTATTGGAAAAAGTTGACGCTTTCGCCAAGCAAAGGTGCGGCAAAAATGCATGGGATAATCATGCCCATCTGACAGCATACATCAAGGCGTACATATGCGCCGCCTTTTACCGCACTTATCCAGGACAATAGAAATCCGCTCATTGAAATGCCGGATAAAATACATATCGCAAGGGCTTTTGGAGAAGGCAGAGAAAAATCACCTATTATCACCCAAATCGCCAGACCGAGCAGTGCGCATACCAGAGTACGCAACATGCTGAAAAAGAGCATAGCAGGAAAATTTTCAAGAGCATATGAACTTTTTTTGCCTGCGTATCCCTTTGCTGCTCCGCATATCGAGGATAGGATCGCAAAAACATATCCCATATCACTGTTCTCCGTTTAGTATAATTTCCAAAGCGTCACCGATTAGGCCGTCAGTTTCGGCATATACCTTTAAAATACCGGTTGCATTGCCAACTTTTATAGCGGCTACGCAAACACCCTCGCGCATTCGGCGTATGGGCAGGTCAACGCGGTTATGGTCGCATACGTCTGAGCCTGTGCCGACAACTTCGCCAAGTTTATTGGTGGCAAATGAAACAGTACATGATGCATTGGGAACTTTTTTACCGCGCTTGTCGATTGCATAGCATGCAACAAGCGCGATGTCACGGCCGTTTGCAGTTATGTTATTGTTGTCAAGTTCGAGTTTTAACTTGACCGCAGCTCCGGTACGCTCTGTATAATCGGTGGCTATCGGCTCGCCGCCTATATATCCAATAACGGTAAGTTTTTTATCAACATACGGAACTTTCCATTCGATAACTTGGTATTTTTCTACTTTCTGCCTGCCAAGACTTGCTTCCCCCAAAAAAAGTTCTGCTTCTTCGCAGTTGGTATATGCTACAACTTTTATAGGTGTTCCTTCTTTTTCAGGTAGATTCCAATGCGGTAGAATATGAATCATCGGCTTTTTTGACCATTGCGAAAGGTTTTGATAAAAAGCGTCCTTTTTGCGTAAAAACAAATCTATTGCACCTGCCTGCGAACAAAGTCTCGGCCAAAGGCTCTCGCCCCTATGCTCAAAGCCGTCCCATTGATAGCCACCGAGGATGTCATCTGCGGAGTCTATAAATCTCCATGAGAATTCTCTTGATTGGAAAAGAGAATTTGTATCTTTGTCATACGCTGACATGTATCCGCGTACCGGGCAATCATCTTTGTACCAACCGCGAGTTGTGCTGGTTGCGCTGTATTCTGTGGATATAAATGGTTTGCCCGGATAAAGACGGCGAGCGTCATCGTACATATCAAGGTTGTAATTGATACCAATTACGTCAAGTTCTGCCATGATAGGCGCTTTTTCCGGCGGAGCACACACTGCGCTTGTGATAAGTCTTGTGTCGTCAAGTTTTTTTACCAGTGCACGCATGCGCCTGAACATTCTTATACCGTCATCTGTACGGTGCTTGGGTTCCTCGTTTCCAAGAGACCAAAAGAAAACGGATGGGTGATTTCTGTCACGTTTAATAAGCATTTCCAGTTGTTTTAGACCTTCTGCTGAAGAGTCGAAATGCCGTGTTTCAGCCATAACAATAAAACCGCTTTCATCAAGTGCATCCATGATGGCTTCATTTTGCGGATAATGTGAGCATCGGTATGCATTTGCCCCCATTTCCTTTAACATCTGAATCTTGTAGCGATGAATGTTTTCAGGAACAGCCCTGCCTGTTATTCCGAAATCTTCGTGTGCATTTACGCCTTTGATTTTGTACTTTTTGCCGTTGATAAAAAAACCTTTGGTAGTCGCCTCAAAGGTTCTAAAACCTATGCGTACCGACTCACTGTCGCAAAATATTCCGTCGCTGTATACTTCGCATTTTACAGAGTAAAGTACCGGCTCGTCCGGCGACCAGATCAGGGGAGATTTTACTTTTAAAGTAGATTTTGCAGTTGTTTTTCCATAGTCTGAAATTTCTACCGAAGCTGTTGTTTTTGCCAGTTCTTTGCCGCTTTGATCATATATATTGGAATAAACAAAGGCTGATTTGCTTGTTGCAAAACAGTTTTCAAGTTCTGTTTCAATACACACTTCCCAAGACTCATTATCAAGCTTTTTTGTTTTTGCATAAACGCCGTATAAAGTGATGTGCAAAGGAGAACTTTTTTTAAGCCATACGTTGCGGCATATTCCGCCGCCTTCATACCACCAGCATTCGTGACGGCTTGTGATTGTATGCACAGCTACAATGTTTTCTTTGTCAAATTTTACAAAGTCGGTTATATCAACTTCGAATGAAGTGTATCCGCAGAAATTTCGCATAACAGGGCAACCGTTGATAAAAACTTCACTTTCAGTGGCTATTCCTTCAAAATACAGTGCTATACGTTTTTCTCTATCATCTTCGCATAGAGAAAAGTGCTTTCTGTACCATGCGTTTTCATATTTGAAGTATCCAAGTCCGCAATTGTATTCTTCTTTGGGTTCTGCTAGTAGTACATAATCATGCGGTAGCGTGACATTTTCCCATTTCTCACTGGTGTACAGTGCGGACATCCGATAATCGTTTACACGGTCATTATAAGCATATGCGGCAGGACCGGTCAGCATCTGTTCGGTTTTTGCCTGCATATATGCAGCGCCTTTGTACGGCGGCATTTCAAAATCAATTTCACCGCGGTGAAATCTCCAATCATCATTGAAAAGTATTTTTTCTGACATAGTCGCACCTCGCTTTGATATGCTTTACTATATTGTAATATACGAAAAGAAAAAGCAGAATGGCAAAAAATGCTTAAAGATGGACAAAAATGCTATTTACAAAACGTACAAATAATAATATAATAAAATTGGTGATTTAAAATGAAGTATTTTTCGGCAAGGTCTATTAAAAATTCCGATTTTGCAAGTGATGATTTTATACGGCTCAATAATTGTGGCGCTTTTATTGATACTGTGCGTCCTGTTGTTACAAAACGCCATTGCGGCAGGTCGGATTATCAGCTGATTTATATAAGCCAAGGTAGTATAAGTTTTACAATTAACGGCGAGAAAAAAGTTTTGGGCAAAGGCAATGTGATACTGTTTCGCCCCGGAGAGCCTCAGATTTATGAAACTACTGAGATAGGAACAAGCTTTTATTGGATACATTTCACAGGAAGCAAAGTTGCAGAACTTTTGGATTTTTTTAGGGAGTTTACATATAACATAGGCGATTTTTATGATTTTGAGGAGTTTTGTATAGATGCGGTAAAAAAGTATGCATCTTTTGAAAACGCAGCGCTTTTTTGCGCAGGCAGATTGATTTCGCTGATAGCATTGCTTTCAGGCATTATTGAATTAAGTCAAAAGCAAAGCGGCAAAAAGCAGTTTGAAAATGTTTTGCTCGATATGCACACCAATTTTGATATTTGGCGGAGTAATGATGAGTATGCTGCAATGTGCGGTATGTCCAAATCGCATTTTATAAGAGAATTTCATAGAACTTTCGGTAGTCCACCACAAAAATACCGTTCGGATTTGTTAATTGAGGAGGCAAAGCGCCTGCTTGCACGTGGATTTTCTGTAAAGGACACTGCGGATTGTTTCGGCTTTGATGATGTTTTTTATTTCAGCCGTCTTTTTAAAAAGAGCGCTGGTGTATCGCCGAGCAAATATAAAAAATAGTCTGCTTGAAAAGCAGACTATTTTTGTTAAATTAATCTCATTATAAGTTCGGTTATGAAAACCGAAAGACACGCGCCGCAGGCAACAGTTAATAGACCCTGGCCGAAAAATGCAAGTATCAGCGCGGCTATAAGCCCGACGATTGCAGTTGCAATACTGCTGGTTGCATATAGAATCGCGGGAAATGTCATAGCGGCAAGTACAGCGTATGGGGTGTAGTATAAAAACGAGTTTATAAACCTATTTTTTATTCTTTTGCGAAAAAGAGTAAGCGGAATCGCACGTACAAGATATGTTACGCCCGACATTACGATAAGATAGGGGAGAAATTTATCAAACGGCATCGCTTTCTTCCTCCTCTCTTGGAAACAGAATAGCACCGAGTGCGGCAGCAACTACCGTACAAATGATAATAGCAAATCCATCGGAAACATTGGATAAAACAGGCGCATATTTCATAAGGCAACTGCAGATAACTGCAATTCCTACAACTGCAAGCACGCTTTTCTCTTGTTTTGCGGCAGGCACGAAAACCGCAATAAACATACCGTATAGTGCAACTCCGAGTGCGCTTTGTACAATTTCAGGCAAAATACCGCC
>SVRG01000065.1 GCA_015064965.1 Oscillospiraceae bacterium | reverse complement strand
TGACGGGCCTGTGATATCCGCGTCAAGAATTGCGGTTTTGTATCCGCGGCGGCTCATTTCAACCGCGAGAAGCGATGTAACAAGCGATTTGCCAACGCCACCCTTGCCGGACACAACTCCGATTACCTTTTTTACATTACTGAGTGCATTTTGCGGTTCGAGAAGCGACTCGGGATTCTTCTTAGAAGGGCAATCCGCGCCGCAAGTCGAGCAGTCATGCGTACAATTTTCTGCCATTTTTATATCTCCTTTTACATTATATCAATCAAAAGTTTTTCGCCGTCACTGTCAATGCGTGCCGTGCTGACACGTACATTATAGTTCGAAATTATCTTTTCTGCAAGTGCATCTTCAACATTTGTCTGAATAAATCTGCGCATATTTCTTGCACCGAACTTAACCGAATATGACTTATCGGCAATAAATTCAGCAGCCACATCGGTATAAGTAAGTGAAATACCCTTTGCCAAAAGTGCCTCGCCTAGCTGTGAAAGCATGATTTTGGCAATTCTGCTAAAGTCATGTTTATCAAGTGAACGGAAAGTGATAACCTCGTCAACACGGTTGATAAACTCAGGGCGCAGGAACGAAAGAAGCGCTTTTTCTGTCTTTTCGCCGGCGGCACTTCCCTCTTTTGTAAGGAAGCCCGAAACCGAAGAAGAAACATCGCTGCCGGCATTTGTGGTCATAACGATAACAGTGTTTTCAAAGTTTACCTCTTTGCCGTGGGCATCGGTAATTCTGCCGTCGTCAAGCACCTGAAGCAGGATATTCAGTACATCCGGATGTGCCTTTTCAATCTCGTCAAAAAGCACCACGCTGTATGGGCGGCGGCGTATCTTTTCGGTAAGCTGACCTGCATCGTCATATCCGACATAGCCGGGAGGTGAACCTATTATTTTTGATACGCTATGCTTTTCCATAAACTCGGACATATCAAGTCTGATAAGAGTCTCAGGTGATGAGAAAAGGTCATTTGCAAGCGTTTTTACAAGCTCGGTTTTGCCGACACCGGTAGGTCCGGCAAAGATAAACGAAACCGGCTTGCGCTTATAGGAAACACCGGCGCGATTTCGCTTAATTGCTCTGGCAACTGCATCAACCGCTTCATCCTGTCCGATAATCTTCTCTTTAAGACGGTCTGCAAGGCGGTCTATTCTGAAAAATTCATTTTCGGTAATCTCAGTAGCAGGTACACCTGTCCATATCTCAATTACACGCGCGAGATCTTCTGCAGTAAGTTCAACAGCCTCGCAAGCCGGAGTAATCTCCGCTATGCGCTCATTCACACGTGCTTCTCTTACCCTGATGTCGGCGAGCAGACGGTACTTTTCCTGCATATCGTCCATTTCCTGTTCGGGTGCGCTCTCCGCCATTGCCCTTTCTTTGGCAACCGCTTTAAGCTCATCATCAAGCACCATTCTTTCATTAAGCTCACTTGAAGAAAGCGCGCGGTATGAAGCCGCTTCATCAAGGAGGTCAATTGCCTTGTCGGGGAGATAACGGTCGGTTATATATCTTTCAGAAAGAGTCACCGCAAGAGAAAGAATACTCTCCGGGATTCTTATATTATGATACTGCTCGTAATAATGCTTTATTCCTTCAAGCATCTTTACACTGTCCGCAACAGAAGGCTCATTTACAATAACAGGCTGGAAACGGCGCTCAAGCGCAGAGTCCTTTTCAATATGCTTTCGATATTCTTTAAGCGTTGTAGCACCGATAACGCGGATTTCGCCGCGAGAAAGTGCAGGCTTTAAAATATTAGCCGCGTTCATACTTCCCTCGGCATCGCCCGCGCCGACAATATTATGCACCTCATCAATAACGAGAATAATATTGCCCGCCTCCTTGACCTCTTTGATAAGTCCTAGTATGCGCGACTCAAACTGGCCGCGGAACTGTGTTCCCGCAACAAGCGCAGTGAGGTCAACAAGATATATCTCGCACCCCTTTAACTTGTACGGAACGTCACCCGATGCAATTTTCTGTGCCAGAGCCTCTGCAATGGCAGTTTTTCCGACACCGGGCTCACCGATAAGGCAAGGATTATTCTTTTGGCGGCGGCAAAGAATCTGTATGACTCTTGCCATTTCGCGCTCTCTGCCGATGATTTTATCAAGCTTTCCGTCACGCGCCTTTTGAGTTATGTTCTGGCAATAAGTATCAAGAAATTTCTTCTTTTGCTCTTTCTTGCCGTCCTTTGCGTTTTTAGAGTTTGCCGCTCCGTTTCCGCCAAGACCGCTCTCGCGCAAAATCTTGCCAAAATCCACCGCAGGCGCGCCGCCGTCATCAGCGGAAAGCTCGTCAGAATCTTCGGACGGAACTATCCCCTGCATAAACTCCTCGGCATCCTCGCTCATGCGGTCAAACTCCTCGCTTGAGATACCCATTTTCTTTAAAATGTCATCTATTGGCTTGATGCCGAGTTCCTTTGCGCACTTGAGGCAAATTCCGTCGTTTTTGGTTTCTCCGTTTTCAAGCCTTGTTATAAACACCACAGCTACACGCTTGTGGCATCTTGCACACATCTGCATTTTTATGCCCTCCTAGGGATTACTTATTGTTTATCTGAAATTACCATGGGCAAATTGAAAGCAAAAACTTTGCAACCACGGTTTGCTCTATAATGCCTGTCATAGCGCTGTCGCCTGAAAGCGAGCCGTATACTCCGCAAAGCGCAACGGCAAGTTTAGCAATAATTATGCCGAGCACCAGTGCCTCAACTATACCGAAAATCACGCCCAAAACCTTATTTATTCCCTTAAGCAAAGGAAGTTTGAAAATAAGATTTAAAATCAGGCAAATCAACGAAAGCACGACAAACGCTGCAAGGAACAGTGCCCCAAACGCTATAGCATTTGCAAGCGCAAGCGACAGCTCTGCCGCGATAACACTTGCAAGTTCTCCCGGAGCCGAAGTGATTCCCTGCAAAAGACCTTCTACATCTATTCCAAAGGTATTCATAAGAGAAACAATATCACCGGGCAAAGCGTTAAGCAATGTTTCTGTGCTTACCTCGCTCTTATCGGCAATAATTGAGTTTATAAAGCCAACCAGCCGTGGCTCTATTTCATCAAAAACAAACTTTTCATTTATATATGCGCCAAGTTCTCTGTAAAATACAATCGCTGCTATAAGCGAAAGCGCCGCTGTAACCAACCCAAAAAGTGAAGAAACAAATCCACGCTGTGCCGCACTGATTATCACGGCAGCCATTATAGCAATTATAATTAAATCAATCGCGATAAACATCATTTCACCTCATATACTTTCGCATAATCGTTATAGCACACTATCACTGAACCGTCATCGCGCTTAAGCAATGCCTTTGCGCCGTCGGAAATATCGGTTTTCTCAGCTTTGTCTGCATTGCATACAAGCAGATATTCATCGTAAAGAACGCAAACGGCATCTTTGCAAAGCACAGCACCCCTTGCACCGGGGTCAACCTCGGCTGTAAAGGATGAGCCGTCATCAAATGCTGCAAAAACAGAATATGATGTGCCTATTCTGTTTGTATCAAGCAGCACGCAAATTCCACGCTTACTCTTGTCACCGTATACAACATCGGAAGTGCCAAATGAATGTGAGTCGGTTTTTGCATAACTCTCATCATAAAACTCAATGCCGCCGTCAAAAAGCACCGCATATCCGCTCTTGGTCTTGGTTATATCAAAAATCAACCCCTGCACAGTAAATGCTTTTTCAACATCCTCTTGCCCAACTGTGTAAAACAATGCATCGGAATAAATTGCAGCCTCACTCACATAAGTTTCTGCAAAGAATATTCTGTCATTCTCCGGAAAATCTAACGAATATACAAACCCGCTACGGTTCACTTCGCCCACAAGACTAAAATTCTTATCGTACACCCTTATTACAAAGTCACCAACGTCGCTCTTTGTCAAAACAGCAAAATTTCCATTATCTGCCGCTGCAATGTCAATAATTGCATGCGGTAAAGTTTCGCTGTAAACGCGGCTTATTGAGTTGTAAACATAAAAGGTCTTTCCGCCGCTGTCATATGCAATCATGTACTTATCCGAACCCGCAAGCACCGGGGACTTGAACACAACCTTGTCTTCAAAAGAACGGCTGCCGAGCGCTCGGTGAAATGAAATGCCGTCGGACGAGCCAACCGCAAGGTCACCGCGAAAATGCAAAAACGCATTTGTATCGTTTGCGGTGTAATAAACAGCATCGGTAGAAAGCGATGTGTGCCCCGCCTCGTCGATATCGCGAAGCAAATATCTGAAATTGCCGTAGGTAAGGCGCGAGCGATATGCCCAGAGCGTAAAAATAAGCGCTGCAACCATCAAAAGGAGCATAAGATATTTTGTATTACGAAGTTTTTTGCTTATTCGCAAATAATATTCGTTGTTTTCGGGCGGAGCCTCGTTTACAAGAGGTTTTTTTGCCATATCTTTTCTCCTTTCTTTAAAACTAATACTCTACTTTGTTTAAATACAAGCCGTCCGGCGGAGCAGTTAACCCAGCCGCCGCGCGGTTCTTTGCGGCAAGTATATTCTTCATGCCGTCTTTGTCAAGTTTGCCTGCGCCTGCAAGCACAAGCGTGCCTGTTATGATCCGAACCATGTTATAAAGAAATCCGTCCGCCGCAATTTTCACGGTTATTATATCACCGTCGCGACATACGGTGCAATATTTGACATCTCTCACGGTATCCTCTATCTTAGAGCCTGCCGCCATAAATGATGCAAAATTATGCTTTCCGACAAGAGCCGAAGCGCACTCGTTCATCAAAGCAACTGCGTTTTCACAGAGCCGTCTGTCATAATGCCAAACTCTGCCGTAAAGGAAAGGATCACTGACGCTTCCGACGTGGATTTTATAAATATACTCTTTATATTTTACATCATATCTCGGATGAAAGTTGTCGCTCACCGCCGCTGCTGCGACAACTGCCACATCGCTTGGCAAATGCTTTGAAAATGCGGTAGGAATACGGTCAAGCGGTATCTTGTTTGCCATGGATGAAAGCTCAACCGTTGCACAAAAATCATTGGCATGCACACCGCTGTCAGTTCGACTGCAACCGGTAATATTACAGCGTTCACCAAACATTTTTTCTGCCGCCTCTGTCAGCGTATTCTGCACAGTGCGCGCATTTGGCTGATACTGCCAACCGCAAAATGATGTTCCGAGATATTTGATTCTCAACAATATCTTCATATCGAAATATAGGGTAAAAATATGTTGCAAAGAATTATACCGCCGATAAATACAGCAACAAGAAGAACAAGCACAAGATCAGCTGCGCTATAGCGAAGCTGCTTTAGCTTTGTTCTGCCGTCACCGCCACGGTAGCAGCGGCACTCCATTGCAACTGCAAGATCATCGGCGCGCTTAAACGCCGAAACGAAAAGAGGAATTAGAATTGGGATAAGTGCCTTTGCCTTTTTAATGAGCCCGCCGTTTTCAAAATCAGCGCCACGTGCCTTTTGCGCATCCATTATCTTATCGGTTTCTTCGATAAGTGTGGGTATAAAACGCATGGCAATGGTCATCATCATTGCAAAATCATGCACGGGTACTTTGATTTTTTTCAGCGGATTCAAAAGCGCTTCTATACCGTCAGTAAGCGCAATTGGCGTTGTTGTATAGGTGAGTGCCACGCTCATTCCCACTACAAGAAGAATAATGCGGACTGCCATAAACAACGCAAAAATCACGCCCTCAAGATAAATCTTAATAAACTTCCACTCAAAAAGCAGATTCTCTCCCTGTGTCCAGAAAATATTAAGCACTGCTGTAAAAAGAATTATAAACAAAAGCGGTTTTATTGAGCGAATCACCACTTTAAAAGGAACACCGCTTATAGTAACCATAAATGCGGTGAATAAAAGTGCAAATCCGAAAGAAGCCGCGCTTTTCGCAAAAAACAGCATAACAATGTATGCAAGCGCAAAGAGCAGTTTAGCGCGCGGATCAGCACGGTGCAAAACCGATCTTCCTGCAAAATACTGTCCTAGGGTTATATCCTTTATCATGTGCGCTCACCCCCGATTAAAGAAGCGATAGCGCGTGTTGCATCATCAACTGTATAAATCTCTTTTGCAATAGGCATTCCGCCCTCGCGCAAAAGCGCAACAAGCTTTGTAACCTCCGGCACGCCGAGTCCGACTTCCATCAATTTTTCGGCACTGCCAAAAACATCATTTTGAGTGCCCTCCATATAAATCTTGCCGTCATTCATCACAACAAGCCTCTCGCAATAACGCGCCATATCCTCCATGCTGTGGCTCACCACAATTACAGAAGCTCCGCTTTCGCGACAGTAGCGCTCAAGACCGAGGAAAATCTCCTCTCGTCCCATGGGGTCAAGCCCTGCAGCAGGCTCGTCAAGCACCAGCACCTCCGGGCGCATTGCCATAATACCGGCAATTGCAACACGGCGTTTTTGACCGCCCGAAAGTTCGAACGGAGATTTGTCAAGCATTTCATCGGTAACTTTAGCAAACCGTGCAGCCTCCAACACGCGGCGCTCAACTTCTGCTTCATCAAGTCCCATGTTTTTGGGGCCGTATGCAATATCTGCACGAACAGTTTCGTCAAAAAGCTGATACTCGGGATACTGCATCACAAGTCCGACACGAAAACGCACCTTGGCAATTTCTTTCGGGTTTTCCCATATATCATGACCGTCAAGCAGAATTCTGCCGCTATCGGGCTTAAGAAGCCCATTGAACATGCGAAGCATGGTTGACTTGCCACAGCCGGTGTGTCCGATAATGCCGGTCATTATACCTTTTTCAATTTTCAGATCAACATTTACAAGGGCATCATGCGCCATAGGCGTACCCTTGTCGTATGTGTAACACACATCCGAAAGTTCAAGTATTGTCATTTTTCATCCTTATACTTTTCAAGAATAAGCTTGGCACAGCTTTCAATATCTATGGGCGTGTCGCCGAAAGAAAATCCAAGTTGCGAAAGCTCATACAAAAGTTCTCTGCCCTGCGGCACGTCAAGACCGACCCGGCGAAGCGATGCAACATCGCTGAACACTTCTTTGGGAGTGCCGTCAATGTATATCTCACCGTCGTTAACAACGATAATTCTGTCCGCCATTACAGCTTCGTCCATGTAGTGAGTAATATGAAGCACAGTTATACCAAAATCGTCATTGAGTCTGCGTATGGTTTTCATTACCTCGGCGCGTCCGCTTGGGTCAAGCATGGCGGTGGATTCGTCAAAGACGATGCACTTTGGCATCATGGCGATAACTCCGGCAATTGCAACACGCTGCTTTTGTCCGCCTGAAAGACGGTGCGGCTGATTGTCGCGATATTCATACATACCAACAGTTTTCAGCGCATCATCCACACGCATCCGTATCTCCTCGCGCGGTATGCCGAGGTTTTCGGGGCCAAATGCCACATCTTCCTCAACAATAGTGGCAACAAGCTGATTGTCGGGATTCTGAAACACCATGCCAACCTCACGGCGCACATCAAAAACCTCGTCTTCAGTCATTTCGGAATGTATACGATGTCCACCGACAGTGAGAGTACCTCCGCTCGGAGTTAAAATAGCATTGATGAGCTTGGCAAGTGTGGATTTGCCGGAGCCGTTATGTCCAAGCACCGCCACATACTCGCCGCGCGCAACCGAAAATGAAACGCCCCTCAGCGCATCGGTTTTATCACCGTCATCATCTGTATATGTGAAAGACAAATTTTCTGCAATAATAAAAGGTTCTGCCATAGTTATCTTCTTTCTAATCGAATTCATAGCGCACGCTTGCACCGCAAGGGAGCAGCGCACCGCTTGATTTTACAGGGAGTGCAATTTCCATTGCATCGCTGTGACCGCCACGCTTTGGCTTGATGCGGATATCCGCAATATACTTCATAGAAAGCGGCGAAAGCCCGGTTGTGTACGAGTTGATGAGGAAGAAAAGCGGCTCGTCGGAAAGAAGCTGCTCAGTGAGTTTTATAAACTCGTCAATGCTGTCCTCAATCTTCCACACCTCTCCCGTGGGGCCGCGTCCGTACGAGGGAGGATCCATGATAATACCGTCATATTTGTTGCCACGGCGAATCTCGCGCTCAACAAATTTTTTGCAGTCGTCAACTATATAGCGAATCGGCGCGTTTTCAAGCCCCGAAAGGCGCGCATTTTCCTTTGCCTGCTGAACCATGCCCTTTGCCGCATCAACATGGCAAACCGATGCTCCTGCCGCCGCTGCCGCTATTGTGGCACCACCGGTGTATGCAAAAAGATTGAGCACCTTAACAGGTCTTCCTGCCTGTTTAATCAAGGACGAAAACCAGTCCCAGTTGGTTGCCTGCTCCGGAAAGAGCCCGGTATGCTTAAAGCCCATGGGCTTAATGAGAAATTTCAAATTCTTGTAGCTTATAGTCCATGTTTCGGGAACTCGGCTGTCCTTCCATGCACCGCCGCCACTGCGCGAACGCTTGTATGATGCATCCGCGTTCTTCCACAGTTTTGAGGAAGCAGCCCCCTTCCATATAACCTGGGGGTCGGGGCGCACCAGTGTGTAATCGCCCCAGCGCTCAAGGCGCTCGCCGTCGGTTGCATCTATAAGTTCATAGTCTTTCCATTCGTTGCTAATCCACATATCGTTTCTCCGAAATCATTTATTGAAATATCCGCCCATTCTCGAATATGCGCAGTGACCGTGACACATTGCAATTGCCAGTGCATCGGCGGTGTCATCAGGCTTTGGCGGTGCGGGTAGTCCAAGCATGGTGGTTACCATCTGTATGACCTGGCCTTTTTCGGCACGGCCATAGCCAACCACCGCCTGCTTAACCTGAAGCGGTGTGTACTCGCCGATGTGAAGTCCATGTTTCTTTGCCGAAAGCAAAATTATTCCGCGTGCCTCGGCTACAACAATGCCGGTAGTCTGATTTGTGTTAAAAAACAGTTCTTCAATCGCAAGGTGATTTGGCCTGTATTTTTCTATGATCTGGTTTATTCCGTCATAAATTCTTTCAAGGCGGTCAACAGTGTCAGTCCCTGCTTTGGTGCGTATTGAGCCAAAATCAACTGTGCGAAAACGGTTGTTTTCAAAGTCCACTACTCCCCAGCCAACAATAGCATAACCGGGGTCGATTCCCAAAATTCGCACGTTTTCACCGCCTTTGCATAATTTGTCTATGATATCATAATATTATAGCATATATTATTATAATAGTCAAAGGATTTTAACAATATTTCACATGACTTTTGATAAAATATCATCATTTGTCACTTGACTTTTCACTTTAGCTTGTATATAATGTATTTGTTGACTATTGCGCCCGCTTTGTGGTAACACAAAACTCAATACGGTTTCGGGATGTAGCGCAGTTGGTAGCGCGCCTGCTTTGGGAGCAGGATGTCGCAGGTTCAAATCCTGTCATTCCGACCAAGTTAAGTGGACAGCATAATAATGCCTGTCCACTTTTGCTTTGTTCTCTGCAAACCCTTGTAGCATAAGGCTTTGCGAGTTTTTTCAAAAAATCAAAGCAGCACGTCACTCTGTGAAAATGTCATTTTTTTCAAGTGAAATGCCGCTTTTTTCTTTGTTTTTTACGTTTTTTCCCTACCATTACGAGTAACCGTTTTTTTATCGTAGCAATCGTTTTTTTATCGTAGTAATCGTTTTTTTGTTGCAGTAATCGTTTTTTTGTTGCAGTAATCGTTTTTTGTTTCTTTACGATTGAACTTTTTGCGAAATTTGATATAATTAATTTGATATAATTAAAATGTAAATTCACACTAATGAGGTGTTATTATGAATCCAGAATCCGCCCAAAAAAGAATCTCATTTGGATACAATCGTGATGGAGCAAGAATAATTATTAACGAGGGACAAGCAGCCTGTGTAAAGTTAATATTTGACTATTATTTACATGACAAAAGTCTCGCTGAAATAAAGGATATTCTTGAAGGCGCTAATATTCCATCTCCGCAAAACAAGCCAATCTGGGGGAAACAAACACTTTCAAACATTCTCTCAAACCCACATTATTTGGGTTCGGATACATATCCGGCAATCATCACACAAGATGCCTTTGACAAAGTACAATATTTAAAAACAAAAAAATAATTCTTTAATATCTTTTTCAATTGCAAAAGCTTTATGGCAATGTGTTCCAAAAAGTGCAACAGGGGGCGATATTGTTATGAGCAAAGCAATTATAATACCCGCAAAAAACACAACCGAATTCCCACACGTATATCGTGTAGCCGCATATTGCCGTATAAGTACTCAGCAAGAGGCACAGTACCACAGTTTAGAAGCACAGCGAGAATACTATGAAAAATATATTAATAGTAAAATCAATTGGGCTTTGGTAGACATATACTCAGATCAAGCATCGGGACGCCACAATCTCCGGATGAAAGAATTCCAACGTATGATGGCAGACTGCCGTGCCGGTAAAATAGACTTTGTCATAATAAAATCTATTAGCCGTTTAGGTAGAAACACACTACAATTTTTACAAGCGTGTAACGAATTGAACGCCCTTGGCGTTGATGTCTATTTTGATGTTGAAAAATTGCACATCAGCAATCCTTCTGCGATGCACCTTTTAACCATCTACGCTGCGATATACCAAAATGAAAGCGAAGCAAAAAGTCACAGCATTAAATGGGGATTCCATGTTCGTTTTCGAAATGGCGATTCAAAATTTTACAACCGTCCATGCTACGGGTACAAGCAATCCGCTGACGGCACATTAGAAATTGTTCCCGAAAAAGCCGCCATTGTGAAGTTAATATATGATTTAAAATCCCAAGGAGCTTCCCTACGCACTATTGCGAAACATCTACACAAAAGGCGGTTTGTTCGATGCAAAAATCAAAGGAACAGATATTAAATTCGGAGAAATCAAGAACATAAACATTGTTTCGCTATATTTAATAATGAAAGAAGTGCGTACAAAACAAAACATAACAAATGCACTACAAATAGGAACTTGGGAACATAACGAATTAAGGAATGCCATTGATCATAAATCTATCGCATTAGTAGAAGAAGGAAAATTAAAACGTAATGCCGCCGTTCTTTTGAAACATGCAAGAAATTCAATCTTGTATACATTTATGTTGTTACATGGTTATTCTAAAAATTCAAATTATTGTGCAGCTACAACAATATCAACAGCATTTTTTAGAGCTATTCTAAAAACGTCCCAGGAAAGCATCCCAAATGACGAAAGATAAAAGCGATACAGAACTGTATTTTCGTTCATAAAAAAACAATTACCCTATTTTGCACCCCCTCCGCCTCAAAAAAGGGGCAATTTGCACCCCCTGTTTTTTCTATCAAAATATGCGTTCTTACACAGTGATTATCACGGATAACAAAAGAGCCGTATGAGCAAGATTTACTTGCCATACGGTTCTTTGCTTTGTTTTAGCGACGCATACGGTGAAAGGTATATACACAAAAACGAGCTTGCATTTCTGCAAGCTCTATTTTGACTTAATTTACTGCGATATCAATTTCATAATACGAATTACATCAGCAAGGCCTACTTTGCCGTCGCCGTTAACATCGCCGTTTTCGATAGTTTCGTCATTGACAATCGCACGGATAAGTTTCATAACATCCAGAACCGTTACAACTCCATTGCCGTCGATGTC
>SVRG01000064.1 GCA_015064965.1 Oscillospiraceae bacterium | reverse complement strand
GGCGTTTGAACTCTCTGCCGATCTCCTCCATCAGAAAAATGTCCATCTGGTGGTTCAAAAAGCTATCAACTTTTAACACATTGCCTTCTTTTACAATTCCGTCTTTGAGAATTCTCTCTTCTAAAAAGTTCATATTTCCCCCAAAATCACTTATTTACTATATTTCTTGCAACATAAACGCCACTTGCAGATGCGTGCGACAGTGAATGAGTTATGCCGCTGCCGTCGCCGATGATGTAAAGACCTTTGTGGCATGACTCAAGATTGTTGTCAACCTCAACTTCCATATTGTAGAACTTAACTTCAACGCCGTACAGCAAAGTATCATCATTTGCAGTGCCGGGCGCAACCTTATCAAGCGCGTAGATCATCTCGATAATACCGTCAAGTATACGCTTGGGCAATACCAGACTAAGGTCGCCGGGAGTTGCGTTAAGTGTAGGCGTGATGAACGCTTCATCAATACGGTTCTGATTGGAGCGGCGTCCTCTGATAAGGTCGCCAAAGCGCTGAACTATTACGCCGCCGCCAAGCATATTACTCAGGCGTGCAATGGATTCGCCGTATCCGTTTGAATCCTTGAAAGGCTCGGAAAAATGCTTTGCCACAAGGAGCGCGAAATTGGTATTTCCGGTCTGCTTTTTGGGGTCTTCGTAGCTGTGTCCGTTAACGGTGATAATGCCGTTTGTATTCTCATTAACTACAGCGCCGCGCGGATTCATGCAGAATGTACGCACTCTGTCACCGTACTCCGCGGTGCGGTATACGATTTTGCTCTCGTAAAGCTCGTCTGTGATATGTGCAAACACCTCTGCAGGAAGTTCAACACGCACACCTATATCAACACGGTTGGACTTGGTGGGGATATCAAGTTCCTTGCAAACCTGCTCCATCCACTTACTGCCGCTTCTTCCAACAGAAACAATACATTCAGTGCATGAGTATACTCCGCTCTTGCACTTTATCTCGTATCCGCAGTCGGTTTTACCAACATTTTGAACCGGGGTGTCAAAGAAAAAGTCAACCTTGTCCTTAAGATACTCATAGATATTCTCAAGCACAATATAGTTTATGTCAGTTCCAAGATGGCGTACAGATGCATCAAGCAAATGCAAATCGTTCTGTATACAAAGGGTTTTAAAACGAGTACCTGCAGTGGAGTAAAGTTTTGTTCCCTCTCCGCCATGCTTTAGATTTATCTCATCAACATATTTCATAAGTTCAAGCGCCTGTTTTTTTCCGATATGCTCGTACAGAGTGCCGCCGAAATCATTGGTGATATTATACTTTCCGTCAGAAAAAGCGCCTGCACCGCCAAATCCGCTCATTATCGAGCAGCAATCACAGTTAATGCAAGTCTTTATCTTGTCTCCGTCTATAGGACAACGGCGACGACTGAGCGCGTGTCCCGATTCAAAAACAGCAACCTTTATTTCAGGCTTGTTTTTTACAAGCTCATATGCGGCAAAAATTCCTCCCGGACCTGCGCCGATAATTATAACATCATAATTCATAAAATCCCTCCTCGGATAATACATACATATCTATTTTAACACATATTTGTCGAAATGTAAACCATGCTTGATTTTTAATTTTTTATATGATAAAATATTATATTATCACAGTATATGAAAGGAGAATGTGTTTTGGTCACCATCGGTATTGACATCGGCGGAAGCACTACAAAAATCGTAGGCTTTACCTCCGGCGAAAATCACACTCTAATCGAACCGCTTTCGGTCAAAGCAACCGACCCAATCACCTCGGTTTACGGCGCGTTTGGTAAATTTCTTACCCAAAACAATCTCGAACTTGCCGACATTGAAAAAGTTGCGATAACAGGAGTCGGCTCTAAATATATAACAAAGCCGCTTTATTCGCTCCCTTGCGAAAATGTTCCTGAATTTGAATGTATCGGACTTGGCGGTCTTTACCTTTCAAACCTTGAACGTGCCATTGTTGTCAGCATGGGCACCGGCACCGCTTTAGTACACGCAAAACGCGGAGAGGGTATCGAATATCTCGGCGGTACAGGCGTTGGCGGCGGTACTCTTGTGGGACTTGCGGACAGGCTTTTGGGAATGACAAATCCTGAACATATCTCCTCCCTTGCAGAAGGTGGCAACCTCGACAACATTGACCTGCGCATCAAAGATATCACCCCCGGCAGTTATACCCTGCCCGAAAACATGACCGCGGCAAACTTTGGCAAAGTGGCAGACCTTGCGACAAAAGAGGATGTTGCCCTTGGACTTATCAATATGATTTTTGAAACTATCGGCATGATGGCAGTATTCAACTCGCGCATGCATAAAACTCGCGATATCGTACTTGCGGGCAATCTCACACAGATTTCGCAGGCTCCCGCAACCTTTAAGACCCTTTCCGAAATGTTTGACATCAACTTTATGATTCCTGAGCGCGCCCAATACGCAACTGTAATCGGCGCCGCTCTCTGTGCACTGAAATGATCAAGAAACCGAAAATGATTTTGTTTGACTACGGTCAGACACTTATAGTAGAACCGCAATTCGACTGGACCGCAGCAAATCTTGCAATACTTTCCCACGCTTCACACCTCCCAGAAGGAATGAGCGCAGAAGAGTTTTGCGAATGCTCAAACAAATTATTTGAGCATGTAATGGGCAACCGCCGCGAAAACTGCCGCGAAATCGAACACGAAAAATTCCTTCGCCTGCTATGCGACATATATGGACTAAAACTTGACATATCCATTGCCGAAGCAGACCTTTTGTACTGGGACAGCGCAACTCACGGCTCATATGCATCTCCCGGTGCCGCTGAGTTCCTTGATTATCTCTACGAAAACGGCATACGTACCGGCGTTATCAGCAATATGTGTTATGCCAATATGGCACTGCGCACACGTCTCAACAGATATCTGCCAAATAACCGCTTTGAATTTGTTTTGACAAGCTCTGACTATGTACTCCGCAAGCCGGAAAAACTGCTTTTTGACGTTGCTATTCGCCGTGCAGGACTTGCCCCGGATGAAATCTGGTACATCGGCGACAACCCGGTAGCCGATGTTGTAGGCTCAAATAGCGCAGGCATGCACCCCGTGCTCTACACCGGCGCACACATGCGAGATTACTCAAACGTACCAACACTTCAGTTTGATACGGTGGACAGCTTTGCAAAGCTTAAAAAACTATTAGAAAAAGCATAAAAAAAGACTTCCTTTCGGAAGTCTTTTTTTATGCAAGTGCTCTTTCGAGCCAGATTACACCAATGTCAAGTGCGTCATAAAGACCGTTCTTTTCACCCTGCTTTACTATTCTGTCCGCAAAAGGCTTTGTCTTATCGGTTGAAAGCACCTGAATGAGGATCTTATCCGGAATTTCTGTAGTGCCGAACTTTTTATATGACATAATCATCATATAAAGCACATACGGGTCTGTCATGTTACCGTAGCAAATCGTGTCATGCTCACGCACAAACGCTCTGCCTTTATATTCAATATAGCTAACTTCGTTTGCCATAGTTATCCTCCTTGTTTTTTATATTGCATCATATTATACTACATTTTTTCTCGATTGTCAACTTTTTAAACAAGAATGTTAAAAACGCCATAAGCACATGTGTACTTATGGCGTTTTATAAGTTAGATCTTGCCTTCGATAGTGTCTACGCCTCTCTTGAATACCGACCAGTCATCGGTAGCACGGAGAGTTTCCATACGGAATGCGCAAGGCCACATAACAAGCCATTCGGAAGGATTGAAAGGAGGAAGTGTAGGACGTCCCCAACGTGTCTGGAACACAGCCTCATCCTGAGAACCTGCAGGGCGAACCTTTCCTCTGATACAAAGGGTACCGTCGGAGATAAGCTGGGATGCCGCACACCAAAGTGCAGTTCCTCTCTCCTGCCACTGCTTTTTACCGGTGATTTCATAAAGCTTGAGGAAGCCCTTTACATCGCGGAGGCAGTACTGGTCTACAGCGTTGTGACCGGTGGAAACAGCAGTGATACCGAGAGTATCATACTTGATCTTTGCAAGCGTGGTTTCTGCGGGATACTTTGCAGTATAGTGCATCATCCATGTGCTGATGTACCATGCAACATCTTCTGCAGCGGTAACATACTTTTCATCCTTGGTTACATCGTAGAGTGCAAGTGCCGCCTCAAGAAGCGGAGAAGAAGACTCCTTGTCGATACAGTATGTATCAAGTGCGCCTGCAGTGGTGAAACCGTTGTCGGAAAGTTCCTTATAATAGCAATCAAACGCCTTAATTGCCGCGGTGCGATACTTTTCATCATTTGTGCGCTTGTAAGCTTCAAGCACTGCAGGAATAAGGAACGCGCCGATAGTACCGTTCTGCTGGCGAACTGTGCCGTCCTTGTTCCAGCTCTTTGCAAACTCGCCGCTCTCTAGCTGATGGTCAACAACAAAGTTTACCATGCCCATTGCGTAGTCAATGTATTCAGGGCGGGGAGTGCCGCACTTTTCCATGAGGTCTGCAGCAAGGAAATACTGAACCGCGCCCTGACCGAGGTTGCAGGCGTCAACAGGAATGTCTCTTGTCTGGTCAACGGGAGCGCCGTCAAACTTAATCTGAACAAGACCTTCAACACCGTCAAGTTTAGTGTACTTGGGCCATGCATCAAGGCACATGGATGCCTTAGTATATGCATCCTCATCGCCTGTGCGGAGATATTCGTAAAGGAGGGTGTTGGATGCAGATGCGCTCTGACCTACCCAGCCAAGCTCATACTTGATCTGGTCGCGCTTTGCATAAAAGCAGGTGGAATTGTACCACTGAAGTCCGCGGTTAAAAGCAACAAATCCGTCTTTTTCCTTTGTCCAAAGAGACTTCATAAATGCAATACTGTAACGCCACATATCCTCGGGCTGCATGGGTGCGGGAAGTGAATGTCCGTAGAATCTCCATGCAAAATCGAGAAGTGTGCGCACCTGGTGGCGCTCAAGTTCTACGGGGCACGCAAAAATAATGCCCTCAAATGTGTCTCTTGGGTCCATTGTACCCATATATGCTTCTTTCCACTCATGTCTGCCGAGCATCTTGGGGCCTGCCTGTTCCGGCCAAACGAGTGCATGACGCTCCATGCCGCTTTCTACTTTAAAAAGCGAGCACGAAGGAGTATCATCCTGCACTGCCATAAGTGCAACTGCATAAGAATTTTCCATTTCGGTATATGTACAAGCGGGAATCATAACTCTGTGCCACTCATATGTCCAAGGAGTACCCTCAAAGCTATCGCCCACATACTCCTCACTGTCGCCCCAGCCATTTCCGTTATAGTTAACTGCAGGAACCATAGTATACTTGGGTGCGCTTGCAGTGTCAAACTCCATACGCATATTATCGGTAGGAGCAGAAAGCTTTCTTGTCCACTTCCATGCGCCGTCTTCAATCTTTTCAAAAGTGTCAACAGCGCCGTCAGCCATCGGAATGGTAAGAAGCACTACGCTGCCGTTTGTAAGAGTGTATACGCCGTTATTTTGCTTAAATTCAAAACTGTTCATATCCAAACTCCTTAAAAGCAATATTTTTACAACTACATTTTACAGTATTTACAGCCCTATTGCAAGCAGTTTCTAAAATTACCGGCACAAAGATTATTTTGAATTTGAATTATTTTTGAATTATTTAAGAATATTTTCTTTTTTCTCCCCTTTTTGCTAAAAAGTATGGTACAATGTAATTGTTAATAAATATCCTAAGGAGCGAAGCATGAACATCCTATTCTTTCTCCGCCCCAAAAGCGGAGTTACATACCTCACCCTCGGCAACTCACTCAGGCAGGGACTTGAAAAAATGCGCAATAGCGGTTATACGGAAATACCTGTTGTTGACAAGGACGGAACCTACGCCGGCACCGTAAGCCAGGGTGATTTTCTGTGGAAGATTCTCGATGAAAACTTCACCGATATGCAAATGGCAGAGCATACACCAATTGACAACCTCGTTTCCAAAAGAAACGCTGCAGTAAGCATCAATACCACAATGGAAGACTTGCTTTCAAAAGCGATCGACCAGAATTTTGTGCCCGTAGTCGATGACTTTGGCGCATTTGTAGGAATGGTTACAAGAAAAGCAATAATCAAATATTTTGCCGATAAAAAATGACTCCTTTCGGAGTCATTTTTTATTTGTCTATTCTAACTTTTGCCGTACCGTCTTCAAGATACTCAATTCTATCGCCGCTATCGTTTATACTATCGACAAAAGAAAGGAACTCTTCTTTTGTCGCAAAGGTGGGTTTGTATTCGGCTATTATCTTTTTCGCGCGCTCGCCATTGTTCATAAGCAAAAGCGAAACCATCATGAGTTGAAGCTTTGCACTGTCAACGCACGCAGTTACAGGGTCAACAATATAATAATCCATTCCGTGTCCGGTTCCTTTTGCACCTGCTGCATCCGCATGCTGAACAGGCATGATCATCGAAAGGTCGCCCATGTCCGTGCTGCCGGTTGCTACTCCGTTAACCACTCTGAACTCATGCTCAGGGATAATGGCAGCCGCAGCATCCATTACCACATCTGCAAGATTTGAGTCATGTACAGTTGGCGAATATCCGGGATAATCGACAATTTCAATATTTGTTCCAAGCGAAAGCGCCGCGCCGACAAGCGCCTGATTAACCTTGCGGTTAACTTTTTTCATCGCCTCAAAGGTCTTGCCCCTGACATAGCTTTCAAGCCTTGCCTCCGACGGAATTGCGTTAACCATGCTTCCGCCGGCAGTCATAATAGGATGAACGCGAATATAATCCATGTTGAGAAAGGTCTCTCTTATCGCATTAACCGCATTCAGACCGCAAGTTGCCGCATATAGTGAATTTCTGCCCATATGGGGAGCGCCGCCGGCGTGTGCCGCCTTGCCCTTGTAAATGATCTTTTTGACAATGCATCCGACATGGTGTCCCTTTCTTACGCCGTAATGTCCGCCGGCATGCACCATGAATGCGAGGTCAACATCGTCAAAATATCCTCTGTACAAAAATTCGCTCTTGCCGCCGAAATACTTTATAATTCCCTGCTTTTTAAGCTCTGCGCGGTATTCTATCTCAAGCAGTTCCTCGGCAGGTACTGCACAGAGTTTGATTCTTCCGCAAAGCTCGTCAAGTATTCCGTCTTCAGTGAGTGCAGCCGCGATACCCAAAAGCGCCGCGCTGTGAGTGTTATGTCCGCATGAATGAACAGCGCCGGTTTCTTTGTCACATTCGGGATGTTCAGGGCAGATTACAGAGTCCATTTCGCCAAGGATAAGCACGCATGGTCCTTCCCTGCCTGTATCAATTTCAACATAGAATCCGGGAATGTTTCCCGCCTCATGAACGGTGTATCCAAGCTTTTCATATTTTTCTTTCAAATGCGCATTTGTTTTCCATTCTTTAAATCCTGTTTCGGGATTATTCCATATATAACGCTCGGTTTCAAGTATACTGTCGCGGTATTTATCCACCGCTGATTTGATTTTTTCAATTTGTTGTTCCATGCCGTAACTCCAAAAACTCTTTATATTTAGGATAAATCAATATCTTCCATTTATACTGCTATATTCTTTTCAAATATTCTATCAAATCAGATTTTCTGTTTTCAACCTTTCCGTCAAAAACCGCAAACAAAAGAGTGTGTAACGCCTCTCCTATTTCCTTTCCACGGCGGGATGTCACATTTGAAATATCCGTACCGTTTATATCAAGGTCGGATACTGAAAAACAGTCCTCTGTATCAAAAATCTCAAACAGTCTGTTGCCGATTTCGCCTTTGTTTTCGGCAGTTGCCCTATCAATTGCCGCGTCTTTGTATCTGGAAAGCAATCGGCGAAGCGTTGGCACGTCATATTCTGAAGGAAGCCTGCATTCGGCAATACTTTTAACCGAAGCGGCAAACTCATTTGAAGGTTTTAACGACTTTACATGCTCGTTTATGCGTTCATCATACAAAAAAAGCGCGGCAAATCTTGTATGAGCAAACGGCGGAATTTTATCAATATAGTCAAGCGCCGCAATATTGATTTGCGGCTTATCAAAAATGCAGTCAAGAACCTTGTTTTCGTACATTATTCTCAAAATCTTTCCTGCATAATACATACTGCAAATGAGTTTTTCAAATTCAATAAAAATGCGCTCTCTTGACACAAGCGAAAGCCGCGGCGCAAGAGAGATTGCCGCTTTGAGAGTTTTGTTTTCAATATCAAAACCAAGCTTTGACGCAAAGCGGAAAGCGCGCAGTATGCGGAGCGCATCCTCAGTAAAACGCTCACTCGGCTCGCCTACAGCGCGAATGATTCTATTATCAAAATCGCGCACACCTCCGTAAAGGTCAATGATGTTTCCGTCAAAATCCATTGCCATTGCATTTACGGTAAAGTCGCGGCGGCAAAGGTCATCGCGAATATCACGCGAAAACTCTACATTGTCTGGGTGGCGCCCATCGGTATAGGCGGTTTCAGTGCGGTATGTTGTTATCTCGGCGGACATGCCCGAATAAAGCACTGTTACTGTTCCGTGTTTAAGCCCTGTGGGAACTACCTTGTCAGATGCAAAAACCGCCATGGTTTCTTCGGGGAATGCGCTTGTGGTTATATCATAGTCATCAGGAGTTTTGCCAAGCAAAAAGTCGCGCACACATCCTCCAACAAGATATGCCTCATATCCGCTATCTGTCAGTTTTTTAAGCATGTATTCAATCTGTACCGGTATATTCATGTGCGCCCTCCTTTTTATATGATAGTTTGATTATATCACATTTTTTTAAATAATTCAATGTATGGTGTTGAGGGGTTCGATACTTCGACTCCGCGTAACAAAATAAAAAAGTCCACCAAGGTGGGGGAATCTGAACCCAATGCGCACAAAAGCTCATGTTTGGTTTTTCTCTTTTGTTTGCCGTGCGCATTTATCAACACCTATGGTGTTGAGGGGTTCGATACTTCAACTCCGCGTAACAAAATAAAAAAGTCCACCAAGGTGGACTTTTTTATTTTGGTGACCCGTGGGGGAATCGAACCCCCGTTACCGCCGTGAAAGGGCGGTGTCTTGACCGCTTGACCAACGGGCCGCTATGGTAGCGGAAGTTGGACTTGAACCCACGACCTATCGGGTATGAACCGATTGCTCTAGCCAGCTGAGCTATTCCGCCATAATCGATGCCGTGGCACCAACGGAGATTAGTATAGCACAAAGGATATGCCTTGTCAACACTTTTTTTGAAAAAAGTTGTAAAATATTTTGGAATATCAAAACCTTTTGGCTATCCCCTCTTGATTACATCTTTAATATTTGATAAAATATAAATAACAAAAATTCGGGGAGATAAAATGGATAAGAAATTAAACATTTTAATGACCACCATGCAAATGGGCTTTGGCGGTGCCGAAACCCATATATACGAGCTTGTTCTTGCACTAAAGAAAAACGGACACACCGTTACCGTTGCATCAGCCGGCGGTAAATACGCCGAGATGCTTGAAAAATCAGGTGTCCGCCACGTTACCCTGCCTCTTGCAAGCAAGAATCCGTTAAGTGTTGTAAAAGCATATCGCGGTCTTAAAAAACTCATAAAAAAAGAAAAATACGACCTTGTACACGCTCATGCGCGCATACCTGCATTTGTCTGCGGATTATTGCAAAAGAAACTCAATTTCCGGTTTGTTACAACAGCGCACTGGGTGTTTAAAGTCAATGCACTCTGGAAGCGTATAGCCAACTGGGGCGACAAGCAGATGTCGGTGAGCGAGGACATAAAGCAATACCTGATAGATAACTACTCTCAATGCTCCGATAATATTTTCGTCACCGTAAACGGAATAAACACAGAGGTATTTTCGCCTTCGGCAAGTGCAGAAAGCATAGCAAAAGAGCTTTCGCTTTCAAATTCCAAGCATCGCATAGTTTCCATCAGCCGCATGGACGAAAGCCGCGGCAAGGCACAACTCTGCCTTGCAAGCGCCGCAGATAAACTGCTTGAAAAATACCCCGACCTCGAAATTATAATCGTTGGAGACGGCGTAATTCCCACTGAGAAAAATCTTTTGACCGAGGTTAAAGAAATTGCCACAGCTCTTGAGAAAAAGCACGGCAGAAAAATTATATTTACACCGGGGCTTCGTACGGATACGCCTGAGTTTATTGCAGCAGGCGACATATTTGTGGGTGCTTCCCGTGCCGCGCTTGAGGCAATGAGCGTTGGCAAGCCCACCATAGTTTGTGGAAATGAAGGATATATCGGAATATTTGACAAGTCCAAACGCGAGATTTCGTATAAAACAAATTATTGCTGCCGCGGATGCGAAGAAGTGAGCCAAGAGTTGCTCATACGCGACATATCCGCCTTGTTTGACGAAAGCAACCTCGATGAAAAAGGAGCATACTGCCGCGATGTGATTCTTGCCGACTTTTCTGCAGCTCGCACTGCGCGCGACTATGAAAGAATGTATGACTCCCTCTCCCCCTGCCCTAAAACCGAGCGCGGCGACATTCTTATCAGCGGATACTACGGATTTGAAAACGCGGGCGACGACTCAATTGCCGCCTCAATGATAAAAAACATCCGCCAAGAAATGCCCGATGCTAAAATTACAATATTCTGTAAAAATCCACGCCGTAACGCAAAGAAATACGGTGTGCGCGCAATAGGAAGATTTAACATTTTCGCAATGCTATCGGAAATGCGCCATGCAAAACTGCTTGTCAGCGGCGGCGGAAACCTGCTGCAAAACACCACTTCATCGCGCTCGCTATTTTACTACACTTCTATTATAAAACTTGCAAAAAAATGCGGTTTGAAGATTTTTGTATGCGCAAACGGCGTTGGGCCTGTCTTTGGCAAAAAGCACGAGAAAAACGTGCTTGCAACGCTTGCACTTGCTGACAAAATCACGTTCCGCGAGCCGCAGTCGATAGAATACATCGCCTCGCTCGGCTTTGACACCTCAAAAATCACGCTTACTGCAGACCCGGCTCTTACGCTTGACAGCGCACCCGAAGAACGCATTGATTATATCATGAGGAACAAGAGCAGCGAAAAGTTTTTCGCCGTATCGCTTCGTGATTTTGCATCATTGCACAGTGAAGAGGTTTGTGGAATGAACGAGGACACATTTGCAAGACTTTTTGCAAGCGAAATTGACAAAATCGCCGCAAAAACAGGTGCGACACCGCTATATCTTATTATGCAGTCAAGCCGAGACCGCCTGCTCTCTGAGAAAGTCAACTCCATTGCGAAAGCAAAGGGTGAAATCCTTGAAAACCTTACAGCGAGCGAGATTTTAGGTGTGATTTCACGCACTTCTCTCGTTATAGCAATGAGGCTTCATTTATTGATTTACGGCGCCGCAGCGGGCAAGCCCCTTGTTGGCGTATCGTATGACAAAAAAGTTGATTCAATGCTCTCTTATATGGGATATGACTCACCAATAAGAGTATCATCGCTTGAAAACGGGCATCTCTCCGACCGCGCAATTAAACTTTTCGGCGAAAAGATTCCATGCGAAAAAGTAGACGCGCTAAAAGCTCTTGCAAAGACCGATGCAAAAACAATTATTGAAATGATAAAGTAAAGTATAATAAAAACCGACCTCGGAAAACTGGACGGTACCCAGATAAACGGACATTGAAATAAAAAACCCCCTGTTGTAGAATAAAACTACAACAGGGGGATTTTATCATGGCAAGAAGTTATGTAAA
>SVRG01000063.1 GCA_015064965.1 Oscillospiraceae bacterium | reverse complement strand
GCGAGTTCCGCAAGTATGCACTTGATGCCTTCTTTATCCGCGATGATACGGTTGGTATCTGGGCTTACAACGGCGAAGAGGTGTTTGCCGCGGCATGCCTTGCAGTTACTGCCGACTTTGCTCCCAAAGCATATTTCACCGAGGGACACGGCGAGGCACTCTCTGAGAGCGATATTGCCGCATTCAGCAATCTGATTACTCTTGCAGGCTATGAGGTTGGCAGAATTGACCTCACAAAAACCGATATCCCCGAAGATTGCCGCTTGCTTATCATCAACGATCCAAAGTACGATTTTGCGGGCAAGAGCATTTATGATATCACTGCAAAATCTGAGATTGAGGTGATTGACAAATTCCTTGAGAGCAACCGCACACTCATGGTGTTCAAAAATCCCGAAACCGAGTATCTTCCAAACCTTGAGCAGTTCCTTGAGGAGTGGGGCATAGTATTTGGAGAGGGCACCGTTGTTGATACGGCAAGCTCACTTGACGTGGAAGGAAACGCGATCGTTGCGGTTTACCCCGATGCTGAAAAGACAATTGCCGCAAGCTTGCAAAAGGAACTCAGCCAGTCCGATGCGCCTCCTAAAACCATTGTTAAAAACGTGCGTCCCATTACAGTTGCAAACGGCTATACCGCAGGTATAACCGAAAAGGGCGAGCCGACATATACATATGAGTATTCCGGCAACAACGCTTATCGAGAGATGTCCACTGTGCTTCTTTCGTCAAACAGTGCCGTTGCTAAAAAGAACGGTGAAATTGTTGACCGCGACGGTTCATACAATCTGATGACCATTACCCGCGAGCTCAACCAGAACAACGCAGGCGTGTTCTATTCGTATGTAATGGCGGCGGGTACAAATCGCTTTACAAGTGCGGACTATCTTGAGTCCAATACCTACGGTAACCGCGACCTTATGTACTACGCTTTCCGCATGATGGGCAGGGAAAAGGTGCCTGCGGATATCGACTTTAAGGTATTTGCAAAAACCGATATTGAGGATATGACCTCAGCAGAGGCGATTCGCACCACAGTGCTTCTTGTCACTGTTTTGCCGCTTGCTATTGCAGTTTGCGGAGTTGTAGTGGTTACAAGGAGAAAGTACAGATGAGTAGAAAACGCATGATAACCACCGCGGTTTGCGCCGCACTTGCTGTGCTTTTTGCGGCTCTGCTCGGTGTGCTTTTGTGGTATCAGTCAAGCACGGCTGTTATTACCAATCCCAACAAGGGACTTGACGAGATGCTTCCGATAATCGAGTTTGCAAAGGTCAAGCGCATTGACATAAAAAACAAAAACGGCGCTTATGCGCTCGTTGCAACCGATGACGGCAATATAGTGCTTGAAAACAATAAATATGCACCGCTCAATCTCTACAAGGTGCAGATGTTGCTAAGTAATGTCTGCCAGACTTATTACACATTCAGCGCAGATGTCACCGAGGCTGATTATGAAAAGTACGGGCTCACCGCTGACACGCATCAGGCAGAGTTCAAGCTTGAAACCAAGGACGGTATTTCCTACACGGTTTATATCGGCGATGAAACGCTTGCCAATGACGGCTACTATGTGCGCGTTCCCGGCAAAGAAGCAATTTATGTGCTTGGATACAGCATCGAAAACGACTTGCTTGGCACATCGGAGTACCTTGTTGACTTTGGCCTTGTGTACCCCACAAATATGAACTTTTATTTCCTCGTCAACAATTTTACTCTCCGCAAGGGTGGCGAGAACTTTGTGAGCATTGATTTTGTCAACGCTTCCGACCGTGATGAGTTCAATTCAATGGGTATTCACCGACTTTCTTATCCCAAGGGCTACTTTGCAAGCCAGCTTTATACAAGTGTGCTTACCAAGTTTTCCGCAACGGATACTCTTGGCACAAATATGTTTATGGCCACTGAAATCTTGTCGTACAATGTGGATGAAAAAACGCTTGTAGAATACGGTATTGACCCCAATAAGCCTGCATATGAGCTTGCATTCGGTTCTCCCATTATGGATGAGAATGATGAAATCGTTGCATTTTTCCCAAATCTGCTTTGCTTTAGCGAAAAGCAGCGCGACGAAGCGGGCAATTACTTCTACTACGTTTATTCCGCTTCCAAGGGAACGCTTTCGCGTATAGAGGCAATCACCGTTGACTTCCTCGAATGGGGACTTGATAAGTGGGTTTCGCCATACCTTTTCCAGACAAATATTTTAAATGTTGACACTATCTCCTTTGAGAGCAAGGATGCAAAGCATACCTTTAAACTTGAGGGTAACAAGGAAAAGGTTACAGGTGTAACCGAGCTTGAAAGCGGTTATGACGGCGGCATTGAAAACTTCAGAAACTTGTGGAAGTCGATGCTTATGTTTACGCATGACGGCTATTTTGACCTTGGGGAGGCAGAAAAGGAGTACCTCATAAACTCCGACGAAAACAAGCTTCTCACCATTAAGATGGTTACTCACAAGGGCGCTGAACGCGAAATCTCTTTTTATCAGTACACTGACCGCAGGGTGCTTTATACTATCGACGGTGTTGGCGAGTTCTATTTGCCAATTACCATGGTTGAAAAGGTAATCGCCGATGTGGAACGCTTTATGAGGGGCGAAACAATTGACCCTGAAGCAAGATTTTAATAAAAGAAAACCTCCGCGGTAGCGGAGGTTTTCTTTTATTAATAGCAAACTTTGTCGGGATTGAGAATGTTCTTTTCGTCAAAGGCTTTTTTGATGCCCTGCATCAAGGCGATCTGGTCATCGCCGTATTGCTTTTTCATATAGCCCTTCTTTGCGTAGCCAATACCATGCTCGCCCGAAACAAGACCGCCGAGTTCTTCAGCCTTTTTGTACATGAGGTCAAAGCAGTGTTCAAGCGTCTTTTCCCAAGCGGCATCATCAAGATCGTCGCGGCAGATATAGACATGGAGATTGCCGTCGCCAGCGTGACCGAAACTCGGAATACGTACGCCGGTTTCCTCTGCGATCTGGTGAGTGTACTTGATAAATGCATCTACATGGCTGCGAGGAACGACAACGTCGCACTCGTCCATTTCTGTGGTAGATGCCTTGATAGCTTCGAGGAATGCACTTCTTGCAGACCAAACGGACTTCTTTCTCTCATCGGTATCAACTATGTATGCGTCAAGTGCGCCGATTTCAAGACAGAGGTCTGCAACCGTCTGCATATCGCTCTGTACCTGATGGTCGGTGTTGCCGTCAAATGTGAGAAGAATGTATGCATCGTTTTTCTTGTCGGGGAACTTCTTTCCGAGATAGCTTTCGGAAAAGAGAATGGTGTCGCGTGACATATATTCGATAGCAGTGGGGATAACCTTTGAACGGATGATTTTCGGTACCGCCTCAATGGCAGTTTTCATATCGGGGAAAGGAACCAGCAAGCTCACCGAGAATTTAGGAAGCGGCATGAGTTTGAGTACCGCCTCGGTGATTATTGCAAGTGTGCCCTCGGAGCCGATGATGAGGTCCTTGAGCGAGTAGCCGGAGCTGTTTTTAACAACCTTTGAGCCGAGCTGCATTATTTCGCCGTTCGGCATAACAACGGTGAGTGCGCGGACATAGTCGCGTGTAACGCCGTACTTAACTGCGCGCATTCCTCCGGCGTTGGTGGAGATGTTGCCGCCGATTGTAGCCGACTTTTCGCCGGGGTCGGGCGGGTAGAGAAAGTCGTGCTCTTCTGCAAATGCCGCAAGCTCCATAAGGAGAACGCCGGGCTGAACAGTGACTGTGAGGTTATCCTCGTCAAGCTCTAAGATCTTGTTCATCTGCGTGGTTTCAAGCATGATACCGCCGCGAGTGGCAACGGCACTGCCAACAAGACCGGTTCCGCTGCCGCGAACGGTAACGGGAATGGTACGCGCATATGCGTGTTTCATTATAGCCGAGATTTCCTCGGTGGTATGTACTCTTACAAGCACGTCGGGCATATGGGATATGCCGCCAAGCTCGTCATGGCTGTAGTCCGGCGAGATTTCTTCGCCGTAAAGCACTCTTGCCTCACCAACAATACCGCGGAGAACGGCAAGGTCGTTTTCGTTTATAACATTATACATTTGCTCTGTCCTCCTTGATTTTTTCGATAAGTGTGGGAACGATTTCGTTGAGGTCGCCCACGATGCCGTAGTGCGCAACGTCAAAGATGGGGGCGTTTTTGTCGGAGTTTATCGCGATGATGCAGTCGGACGACTTCATACCTGCGGCAAACTGAACAGCGCCGGAGATGCCAAGGCAGATGATAAGTTTGGGTTTAACGGTTCTGCCGGAAAGTCCTATCTGGTGCTTCGCATCAAATATGTTTTCTTCTGCAAGGGGACGGGTGCAAGCCATAACACCGCCGAGCAGATCGCAAAGTTCCTTTGCCATCGCGCGCTGAGCTTCGCTCTTTGCGCCTCTGCCCACTGCGACAATGATATCAGCCTCAGAAAGATCAATATCCTTCGGTTTTTCGGTCTTTTCAAGAATCTCAATCGCACTTGTGAGTGCCGATTTTTCGATATTCATGATAACGATTTCGCCGCTTTCGGTATCGGAGGGCTTGGGTTCTGCGAAAACTTTATAGCGTACGGTGCAGAACTGTGGACGGTTTGAGGGAGAAATAATCTGTGCCATGATATTGCCGCCAAAAGCAGGGCGAATCTGCACAAGGTCGGTATTCTCCTTCATTTCAAGCACGGTGCAGTCAGCGGTGAGACCTGCGCGGCAACGCGCTGCAACTCTCGGTGCAAGCTGTCTGCCAAGATTGGTTGCGCCAACCATGATGCTTGACGGCTTTACCTTGTCGATGAAGTCATAGAAAGCCGCGGTGTAAGGCTCAATTCTGAAGTCACAGAGAGCCTCGTCTTCGTATACAAAAACTTTGTCAACGCCGTAGCGAAGAAGCTTTTTAGCGCTTGCTGCGGCATCCTTGCCGATGATGAGCGCATATACTGGATGATTGATTGTAGCGGCAAGTTCTTTTGCCTTGCCGATAAGCTCGTATGTAACGCGGTGAATGTTCTCGCCCTCGTGGTCAACATAAACGCAGATGCCGCGCCAAAGCGACTTGTCTACGGTTTCTTTTACCTCGTCTTCTACAAACTCTACAACGCCTGCGGGGCCTTTTTTAACGCAGAGTTTGCACATTTTACATGCCGAAGAGATGTCGAGTTTGGTGCCGTCATAGCTGATTGCGCCAAAGGGGCAAACCTTTGCAAGTGCCGCCGCATTTTCGGCATTGACGAGATTTTGATTAACTTTAAGCTGTCCCATTACAATGCCTCCTTTATACTAATTTGCGGCTCTTGAGCACGTCGAAAATGCCCTCGGCCTGTGCCTTTGAATCACCTGTGATAGAGTGCTTTTCTGTGTTCTTTTCGGGCGGGAAAATGCGCTCAACCTGGGTTGCAGAGCCGTTAAGACCGTAGTGATTTGCATCCTGATCTTCAAATTCTGCAAACGAGATAAATCTCACCATATCATCGGTAACCGTCTTTTGCACCTTGTAGGAGGGCAGACGGGGGGAGTTTATATCGCTATCTACCGAGATAAGGCAGGGGAGAGTGATTGCCTGTTTAACAACGAGATTGTCAAGTGAAACGGTGAGGAAAACCTTGCCGTCCTTAACATCGTCAACAGAAAGAACATTTGCAACGCAAGGGATGCCGAGGTATTCGGAAACTTCAGCGCCAACCTGGGCGGTATCGCCGTCGGTTGTCTGCTTGCCGCAGATGATTAGGTCAAAATCGCCAACTTTTCTGATGCCCTGCGAGATAGTATATGCGGTTGCAAGCACGTCGGCACCTGCAAATTTGCGGTCGGAAAGCACCGTGCCGCACTTTGCGCCCATGCAGATGGATTCGGTAATGATTGATTTGGCCTGTGGGGGACCCATTGTAATGGTCTGCACCTCGCCGCCGTATTTTTCTGTAAGAGACATTGCCACCTCAAGACCGTAGAGGTCATAAGGGTTCATTTTGCTGGCAACGCCGTCGCGCTTAAGAACACCGGTTACAGGGTCAACCTCAACATTGCTTGAGCCCGGAACCTGCTTTATACAAACAAGGATATTCAAAAGTCGCACCTCCTATATATTATTACTTTACCATTTAAGTATAGCAGAAAATTAAGTCTGTTTCAATAACTTTTCACACATTTTTTGTGAAACTTTCACAGATTGTTATAAATTTATCGTTATTTTTTTAGCAATACTATAGAATAAACATTTTTTGTCAATCTATTATCAAAAAATGCATATTATAATAAGTAGGAGGTGGATTTATGCTCGTTGAGAGAAGATATAACAGAGCAAATGCACTGGAATATGCGCGCCGTTGGGCATTTGAGCGCAACCCTTTGTTTTATAATTACACCGGTCAGGGCGGTGACTGTACAAATTTTGTGTCACAATGCCTGCTTGCGGGCAGTTGCCAGATGAATTTCACACCGGTTTTCGGGTGGTTTTATCTGGATAGCGAAACGCGGACCGCATCGTGGACCGGTGTGGAGTTTTTCTACAATTTTATCGTTGGCAATTCGGGGGTCGGACCCTTTGGAGTTGAGGTGGGTACCGACAGCCTTGAAATCGGAGACGCGGTGCAACTTGCAAACGCAGACGGTGACTACTATCACACACTTTTTATAAGCGGTGTTTCGCCGACTGATGGGATTTTGGTTGCCGCGCACTCTGATGATGCATTTGACCGACCTCTTTCAAGCTATAACTTTGCATCGGCGCGGTTTATACATATCCTTGGAGTCCGATTTGAGATAGAATTCCGCTCGGATGCTTGCTTTGATGCGCTTATAAACGGTGAAGCGATAATTACATGATGTATTTTTCTTGCTTTTCTTCATTCATTATTGTATAATTATCACATCAAATCCCGAATGGAGAAAACAATGAGAGCAAGAAAAAGAAAACACGGTGCAGAAAGACTGGCTGCAGCCGGAGAAGTTTTGTGTTATGACAAAGCCGCAATATACGAAGACCCGCAAATTCCTTTTGACGAGAACCGTCCGCTCTGCCTTGAAATAGGTTGCGGAAAGGGCAAGTTCTCCTGCGATATGTCAGTGGCGCATCCATCTGCAAACTTTTACGCTATGGAAAAGGTTGAAGATGTCATGGTCTGCGCGGTTGAAAAGGCCATGGCAATCACCGGCGGAGCACCTAAAAATCTTCGTTTTATCATTGGAGATGCCAAGGAGCTTACCGAGTGGTTCCCCGAAAAAACATTTTCGTGCATTTTCCTCAATTTCAGCGACCCATGGCCCAAAAAGGGCTATTACAAGCGCCGTCTTACATACCGCGCCTTCCTTGAAATTTATAAAAAGCTTCTTAAGGATGACGGTATTCTCCGCCTTAAAACCGATAATGTGGGGCTGTTTGATTTTTCGCTTGAGGAGTTTGAAGCCGCAGGTTTTGAGATCGTAAAAATGAGCCGCGACCTGCATGCATCCGAGTTTAATAAGGGTAATATCATGACTGAGTATGAAACAAATTTTTCATCTCAGGGAATGCCGATAAATTTTGCAGAAGTGAAAATAAAAAAATGACTTCCATTTGGAAGTCATTTTTTTATTTTACTTTTTTTCGTCTTCAATGCGCTTTTTCTGGAGCTTTGCAAACACACGGAGTGCTACAAACACAGAGAGAGCAATGATGAGGAAGTCGATGATTGTCTGCAAGAAGTTGCCGTATGTAAGAGCGTGTTCCGCCTTGGTTACAACGCCGTTTGCGTCCATAACAGCCTCGGAGAAAACATACTTCATATCGGTAACATTAAGGCCGCCCATTGCAAGACCGAGAAGGGGCATGATAATATCGTTAACAAGCGAGGTAACGATCTTGTTGAACGCGCCGCCGACTACAACACCGACTGCCATATCAACAATATTGCCTTTCAAAATAAACGCTTTGAAATCTTCAGAAAACTTTCCCATTTTTAAAATCCTTTCCGACATAAACTGTCAATTAGATATTTTTATTATATCCGCGGATGCCTTTTTTGTCAATGTTTTTTACGTCGGTGCATATAATGATAACAAAAACCTATGGGAGGGTAATAGTGTGAACATTGATAAGAATTTGCTTTCGCAGCTTGCAAACCTTGATGATAAGTCGCTTACGGCAGCGATACGTATGGTTGCAATGTCCGGAGGTGTTAATATAGGAAACGAACCTTTTTCAAAAGAGCGGCTTGATGCGTTGCGTGCCGCTATGCGCGGTGCTACCGACGATGACCTTGCAAACGCCAAAAAGCTTTTTGAGGGGTACAAAAAGTCATGAGCGAGCCAAATCTTAACGATATTCTATCAGGCGGCGGACTGTCATCACTGCTCCAGAATCCCGATATCGCTGCAAAACTGCCGCGTATAATGGAGGCGCTCGGACCTGTAATGGCAGAGATGCGCTCTGAGGGCGGGGAGAAAACCGAAGAAGATACAACCGACGATAAAAGCGAAAACCCGATAGGTGCGGCGCTCGCCGCAGTGAACGGTAAGGGGAAAAACCGGAGCAGTGCGCGGCGTTGCACATTGCTTAAAGCGTTGGAGCCATATCTTTCGCCAAATCGCCGCGAGGCAATGGAGTATATAATAAAGGTAACTTCGCTTATAGATTTGTTATCGGAGGTGATGTAATTGTATGTCAGCGTGCCAAAAAATTACAGGGGGATGGCGTTTTCGCATGAAAACGCTGTAAAAGCGCCGCCGACCTTGCCTGTTGCACCTACGCCGCCAAAGCCACAAGCGCATCATGAAAAAGAAAAAAAGTGCGAAAACTGTTCTTCAAAAGATAAAAATCCGCTGAGCTGTCTTATAGAGGCGTTCCGCACAAGGGAGCGCGGCGGATTTGACACAGAGGATTTTCTTTTGATCGGACTTATCGCACTTTTAATAAATAAAGAAGGTAACGAGGATATTGTTCTGATCCTTGCGATGCTGCTATTGTTGTAAATATAAGTTTATGCTGGCAAATTAGAAACCGCAAACCGTAGGGGCGAATAGTATTCGCCCACCCCAAACCATCTGTCGGCGGCTAACGGGCGATTGATAATCGCCCCTACAGGTATGTGGAACATTTTTGCTTAGTGCGATTAACTATAATTTATCGTGTTGGTTTTCATATTACAAAAAAAGCGACGGTCAAACCGTCGCTTTTTGATTAATAATTTTCTTTTCTCACTTCAAAATAACTCTGTGGATGTGCGCAAACGGGGCAAACTGCAGGAGCCTTTTTGCCCATTACAAGGTGACCGCAATTGCGGCATTCCCACATTGTCTCTTCAGCTTTTTCAAATACCTGCTGCATTTCAACATTGTTTAGAAGTGCACGATATCTCTCTTCGTGAGTTTTTTCGATAGCCGCTACAAGACGGAACTTTGCAGCAAGAGCGGTAAAGCCCTCTTCTTCTGCCTCTTTTGCAAAGGTTGCGTACATATCGGTCCACTCATAGTTTTCGCCTTCTGCTGCGGCAGCAAGGTTTTCAGCAGTGTTGCCGAGAGCGCCGAGCTCCTTGAACCACATTTTTGCGTGTTCCTTTTCGTTGTCTGCGGTCTGCTGGAAGATTGCGGCTATCTGCTCATAGCCTTCTTTTTTTGCAACGCTTGCAAAGTATGTGTACTTGTTTCTTGCCTGGCTTTCACCTGCAAAAGCGAGTAAAAGATTTTGTTCGGTCTTTGATCCTTTAAGTTCCATTGTATATCTCCTTTTAAAAATAAGAATTATTCCTATCAATGTCTATTATACATAAAGTATTATGTACTGTCAAGAGTTTTTTTAAACTAATTTGCAACATTTATTATGGGAAGACCTTTTGATCTTGCGTATTCAACTGTCTGGCGTGTGCCGCTTGAATTGTTATTTGACAAATAGCAGATGCAAACAGTGCTTGCGTCAACAAGAGCACGATTGCGTTTTTGCATGCAGCCGTTATAGTAACTTTCCGCAGTGTAAATCACTTCATCGGCGCGGGAGAGCATACCGCTATATACCTGCTTGTCGTATTCGCTCCATTTTGCGGTCTGGTCCTTGCAGGGGAGTATAAGTACAAGCTTTACATCAAAGCCGCGCATCTTAAGCGATGCGATATACATTGCGGCAAAGGTGTCAAAGCCAAGCGCACCGCCGCAGGCAAAATATTTGTAACCGTTTTTGATAAGTCGCATTATCATTGGTTCAAGTCGCTGCATCAGCTCATGATAAGAAATAGCCGAGATGTCGCGGTGACCTGTAAAGCAACAGGTATTACTTCTGTCTCTCATCCCACAACCTCTTTGCTTTCAATACGGCTACCTGAGTTTTTGCATCGGGAATTTCGCCGTTCATTACCATATCCGCGAGCGTGTCAAGCGGAATGCGTTCAACCGTCAAAAACTCGTCCTCGTCAAGATGCTGCTTTTCATCAACAGATGTAAGCCCCTCTGCAAGATACATCCATATTACCTCGTCAACAAACGCAGGGGTGGTATACAGCTCGCCGAGGAGAGTAAACTTTTCGGCGGTGTATCCGGTCTCTTCAAAAAGTTCGCGCTTTGCCGCCTCAAGAGGATCCTCGCTTTTTGAGTCAAGCTTTCCTGCAGGAATTTCAAGCAAAACTTTTGCATGAGGATAGCGGAACTGACGCTCTACGAGTACATCGCCGTTTTCAAAAATCGGTATCATGCAGACTGCGCCAACATGGCGGATGACCTCGCGCACACTTTCGTGACCGTTTGGAAGACGTACCCTGTCGCGGATGAGATGTACTACAACGCCGTTGAAAATATCTTCGCCGTCGATTCTTTCTTCGTTTAAGTAAGTATAGTTGTCCATAATTCACCGTAAACCTTGATTTTTATAAAAATACTATATCATAGAACGGACGGCTTTTCAAGGCAAATTATGTCGGTTAACGGTTTTGGGCGTGTCGAATTTCCAAATCCAGCAGTAGTGCTCCGAAAAGTGATATCGGTATTGATGCAAGTGCGCTTTGTATAAGTTTTTCTGCCAAAAACGGAGAAATATTATCGGTGAGAACGTAGATACACAATATATAGAGTAGTATGATTGAAAGGCAGGTATAGGCTAGCAACCGCGCAGGCTTTTCAAGTGTGGGTATGGGGTACTTTTGTTTCATTTTAAACTCCTTTTTGATATTTATTCATTATTTTAAAATTTATTTAATTATATCATGGATAAATGTGCGTTGTATTCAGGTGCTTTTTGTCGAAGAATGTAGATTTTACAAGTTTTTTAAATATTATGTAAGAATTATGTAAAAAAAGAAATTATTTTAAAAAGTATAGGTTTTTTGCCGGATTTGCGGCTGAATCTTGCCGCTTTTTTTCTGAAGTTTAAAGTAGCGAAGCACTTTTTGAAAAATTCAACGAAAAAACTGCACAAAGAAAAAAAGATTTAGCTCGCTTTTTTCGCTTTTGATTGTTGTATTGATACAAAAACGCAAGTCCTTTTTTGTGCAGTCAGTCGTTTTTTGCAAAATAAGAACTGCTCAAAATCTTTAATATACTTTTTTCACATCGAGTTTGCGATAGAGGTGAATCACTTGAACGGTATTACAAAGAGCAGCCTTTCTCTCCCGATAGAAAAAAGAGTCGGTGAATTGACGGTCAGATATTCAATTGAGAAAAAAGGTGACATATATGCACTGAGAGTCAGTTCGTCCGATTTATCGGAGGGCTGTGTCTTTGTAGAGGGCGTTGCGCGGGACCGCG
>SVRG01000062.1 GCA_015064965.1 Oscillospiraceae bacterium | reverse complement strand
CCCTTATAAGCTTCAGGATTTGTCTTATACTGTTTTGTATCAGGGCAAAAGCCGAACTTTTCAGAAAGGGATTTTATCTTTTCAAACCAAGTATTCTGGTCATCATTTACATCGTAAATATCAACGTAATTACGAATGATTCCCTCAATGTCCGCCTTATCAAATGCCGGATACTCTGCTTCGCGGACAAAGTATTCGTCATAGAAGAACGCCATATACGCCTTGAGTTCGCTCCAGACAGCAAAATCCTTTCTCGGTTTCTTGCCGCCTCTGCCGATTGCAAGAATGGCTTTGGTGAAATCGGGGTTTGCAGAAAGTTTTTCTGCAAAATCCGCATCATACAGTTTTGCCCACTCAAGCGCAAGTTCATATACACGCTCCGCGGTCATTTTTGAAACTACATCCTTAGAAACGTCGCGAAGCTTGTCTTCATCAAACAGCGAACCGGCAGGATTCATCTTTTTGTAGGAGAACTTGAAATCATCAGTACTTGCAAACGGATTTGCTCTTCTCCAGTCCTCGTAATTTGAATTGAGAACAGTAAGAATATACTCATAAACAGCCTCAACCGGATAGCCGATTTCCTGGTAGAAAGTCAATGCAAGTTCAGGGTCTTTGCGCTTTGAAAGTTTACGCTTTGACTCGCCGTCCATCTTCATAAGCGGACCAATATGCAAATACTTTGGCGGTTTCCATCCGAGTGCAAAAAACAGTTGTAAATGGAAAGGTAAAGTCGGCAACCACTCATCACCGCGAACAACGTGTGTAGTATGCATAAGATGGTCGTCAACTGCATGTGCAAAATGATAGGTAGGAATTCCGTCAGACTTCAAAAGCACATGGTCAATATCATTTTCGGTAAGTTCAAGATTACCTTTAATCAAATCTGTAAATTTGATTTTGTTCTCTATGCTTCCTTCAGAGTGAAAGCGAAGAACCCAAGGCATTCCCTTTTTAAGATTATCTTCGATTGTTTCGATAGACGCATCGCGGTATTTTGCCCACTTGCCGTAATAACCAAAGTTAGCCTTCTCTGCCTCTTGAGCTTCGTGAATCGCAGCAAGTTCTTCTTCTGTACAGAAGCAAGGATATGCCTTTCCTTCACTGACAAGTTTCTTGGCAAAAACATGATATATATCTTTGCGCTGACGCTGGCGGTACGGACCGTAAATTCCGCTATCTCCGTCAATAGTTGCGCCTTCATCAAACACAATATTATAATGCTTAAGCGAATTTATAAGAATCTCAACAGCGCCGGGAACTTCTCTTTTAGCATCAGTATCCTCTACACGAAGAAACAAAACGCCGCCAGATTGATGAGTAAGACGCTCAGAAGTAAGGCCTTGAACAAGATTGCCAAGGTGCACAAATCCTGTAGGGCTTGGAGCCATTCTAGAAACTACCGCACCTTCAGGAAGATTGCGGCATGGAAACTTTGCTTCCATGTCAGCAGGAGTATCGGTAACATTTGGAAACAAAAGTTCTGCAAGGTAATTAAAGTCCATAATATTCTCTCCGTTAATCGTGTAAATATCCGTATGCCTTTTCATGAAAAAGTGTTGTAACACCTCCATGACCGGGATATACAGTATAGTCTTTTTTGATCAAGCTTAGTTTTTCAATAGTTTCAAGCATATCTTCATAACTTGAACCATAAAGATCCGTGCGGCCTATGGAGCCTTCAAACAAAGTATCGCCGCTTATCATTACATCATCAAACAGATAGCAAACGCTGCCCTTGGTATGCCCCGGTGTATTAAAGACCGTTATATCGGTATTTCCAAGTTTTATGATATCTTTATCGCGCAAAACGATATCCGCATCTTTGTGCTTTGTATCGCGGGCAAAAAACTGCAAATACAATGATTTTGAAGGATCACCCAAAAAGTCTGCATCTCCTTCATGAACGCAAACCTTAGCGCCCTTTGCACGCCATTCATCAACAAACAAAATATGGTCAAAATGCCCATGAGTTAATAGCACATATTTCAAATTATATCCATCACTAAAATACGATTCAGCAACGGCGGGATCAACACTTGGGTCAACAACTGCAAATTCTTTGCTTTTATCATCCACCAGCAAATACGAATTCGAAGCATATCCCGCGGAATCAAGAGTTATAACGCGCATAAAGCACCTCAAAACATAAATATTCAATTTATTATACACTAATTGCTTGGATTTTTCAATAACCAAAACAAAAATCACGCGCTTTTTTCTAAATATTTTCAAATTCAAGCATAAAATATTAATGCGGGCAATAATCATAAAGGAGCAATTATGGCTAACTGTATATTTACAACCGGCTCCGTAACGCAGGCAATGAAAGCAAAAAGAATTCTTGCAGAGTATTCAATCCCTGTAAATACCACTAAAATCAATTCCGAAAAAAGTTCAAAAGGATGTGTGCACGGCATAGAATTCAACTGCAATAATGCTGCGAATATAAAGCATGTCCTTAAAATCGCAGGAATTGCATTTGAGGAGTTTAACAGTGATTTACCTGGATAATGCTGCAACAACCTTTCCTAAACCGCTATGCATGGTAACGGAATTAAACAATTGCTTATTAAAGTATTGCGGCAATCCGGGAAGAAGCGGACATATTCTTTCAGTTAAGGCTGCCGAAAAAATATATGAATGCAGAGAAACGCTTGCTGATTTTTTTGGTTCGCCCAACCCCGAAAACGTTGTTTTCACGCTTAATACTACTCACGCACTTAACCTTGCGATAAAATCTCTTTATACAGAAAATTCTCACGTTTTGATAAGCAATATGGAGCACAACTCCGTTTTGAGACCAATTTACAATCTCAAAAAAGAAAACCGATTGGATTATTCGGTATTCAATGTAATGCAATCTACAGAGAATATCATATCAGAGCTTAACCGAAAGATTCGCGACAACACCGATATGTTAATAATGAGTCATGCTTCAAATATTTGCGGCAAATTATTTCCAATAAAAAAAGTGGGCGAATTCTGTAGCAAGCACAATATCACATTTATAGTGGATGCTGCACAGAGTGCAGGCATTGAAAAAATCGACATTGAAAAATGCAAAATCGATGCACTCTGCGCACCAGCACACAAAGGGCTTTTCGGACCTCAAGGGCTTGGTTTTGTTATTTTTGGAAATAGGCAGCCCAAACGCACTCTTATCGAGGGCGGAAATGGAACAAACTCTTTGTTGGAAGAAATGGGGTTGGATCTGCCGGAAAGTTTCGAAGCAGGAACCATGGCAACCCCACTAATAGCAGCATTAAATGAATCTGTAAAATGGATAAAAGCCACGGGTCATGATAATATTCGCAATCGTGAAACGCATCTTGCAAACTTGCTTAAAGATAGATTATCTACCGTAAAAGGTAGTAAGTTTTACGGGCCTGAGACACTCGAAACAGGAATAATACTGTATTCAAATAACAGCCATGACCTTGATACGATAACAAGGATTTTCAATACCAACGGAATATGCACACGTAGCGGTTTACATTGTGCACCCATAGCTCACAAAACGCTTTCCACTCCTCAAAACGGTGCTCTGCGTTTTAGCTTCAGTCCATTCAATACACTTAAAGAAGTGGATGAAGTTTATAAAACTCTCAAATCAATATAAAAAACACCGCCATGCTGAACAGCACGGCGGTAATTTTTATATAAATTATTCTACTACAGCGGTTGTCTCAAGAACCTCAGGAACTTCAGAAGTTGCTACCGCTTCGGTAACCGCAACAGTAACTTCAACTTTTTCAGGCCAAATAGGTTCGCCCCAAGCGCTAAACACAGCAAAAGGAGTTGAAAGGTCTTCTTCCTCTTCTTCACCGTCAGTTGCGTCGGGATCTGCTTCGGGAGGATTACCTATAACAGTCTGGAAATATACATACTCAGCAAGTTCTGCACTTGCAGTCTTGAAGAACTCTGCAAGTTCTACACTTGTCTTGCAAGCTTCCATTCTATCCATATAGATATTTGACAACTTGGTGATTTCTGTAATGTGATTAGCACCAACACTGGACCACGCATCATCAAGGCCGTAGAAAGCGTATACGCGAGACTCAAGGTTTGCCGCTATCTCGTCAGACCATACCGATGCAGGAAGGTTATTGCTCTTTGCATCAGCCCATGTCTCGGGGTCAACCTTATCATCAGTGTAAGCAAGGAACGCATTGCCGAGTTTGTTGTTATCCATGCAATACTTGTCACTGATAACAACGAACTGCCCTTCATCATCAAACTCATAGTGCACACCCTCAACACCGTACTGAAGAATATTCTTCGCTTCGGTATTGGTATACATAAGAGTAAGAATTTCGAGTGCTCTATCAATATTTACAGTATAATTAGTCACTGCAAACATTGAGTCGTAAACATCTGCTTCATCAAGAACAGGATACGAAAGAATCTTGATTTCATACTTATCAGCATACTGCGCCATGGTGTCATATGAACCAGAAAGAATAGCAACACCAAAATCCTCAGTGTTTTCAGGATCTTCTGCAAACCAACCATTTTCTGCGCACTGAGACATGAGAACCATGTGTTCTGTAAACTCAGGGATATCAAAAGCAGAAACCATTTCCATGCGATCGCCGTATGCATCATTTGCGCCGATATAAGAAGCAAGGATTGACATAGAATAATCGTTCTTAGTAATAACATACTTGTCAGATGCTTCATCAAACGCTACGGATGCGCAAAGAATATCTGTTACAAAATCAATGGGAGCCATAAATACAGCATTTTCTTCATCAAAGAAAGCTGCCTGAGAAAGAGCATATTCCTCATTGTTTACTGTTGCAACCTTTTCACCGCTTACAAAAGCAACCTTTCTGGAGCCATATGTAAGAGTAGCAGTAGCGCTCTTTACATTCCAATTATATCTTGCGCCAAGCGCTTCGGCAAACACCTGAAGAGGTACCATAACTGTATCGCCTGTAGCATAAGGAGCAACGAGAAGTTTCTTATTTGCGCCAAAAGCATTTACCTCTGTGCTACCGATAGCAAAAGTAAAGGGCGCTGTAGTTTTCTCTTCTGCAGCAAAATCAAGCCAATACTGCATATTTACAGGATCGGTATACGCAAGAACAGGTGCAATACTCTCGTTGTTGCCAATATCAGCAATCAAAGCTGCACAATCTGCAAATGTTTCAATTTCGGTCAAATCAATATAGTACTTGTCTGCCATTTCCTTGTTAACAAGCATATATGTATAGTCGCCGATAACATTGTTGTTAGGAATGGAATAAGCCTGCGAACTGCTACCGTTGGAGATTCTGATCTGCTTAAGCGCGGAAGGATAAATGCAGTCTCTGAGCACCTTTGCATCGGAAGAGTTAAGTTTTTCTTCAAGCGAAAGAAGTTTTCCCTCAGAAACATATCTCTCAAGCAAATCCTCGCCGGAAAGGAAAATAATGTCCATCTGACCTTCTTCAGCATCGGGATACTTAAGCAAATGCTGACCAAGCTCGTTGGTTACAGTTTCCACGGTAGTTTCAACTGCTTCTGTGGTTTCTTCAGCATCGCCAATTACGGGTAAGAAAGTAGTAGTATTATTAAGCTTATACTGAGCCGCAGCTGCGAGGTTCTCATCAAGAACATCGAAATACTCATCCTCAGTCAAGAAAATCAAATCAACTTTTGTAGTAAACTTTGCCTGTGTAAGCTTGTTGAACGCCTCTTCTACAAGAGCTTCGGTCTCAGCATCAACCTCTTTTTCAGAAACAAGCCACATGTTTACGGTAACAGGGGTACGAGCAGATTGCTGCTTTTCTTCTTCGCCGGTTTCTTCAGCTTCACCGCTGCATCCGGTAAAGGCAAGTGTCATCAATGCCAATAAGCAAAGCATTAGACAAATGAGTTTTCTTCTCATTACAGTTCCTCCTAAAAAATGTCAAAAGGACAAAAATATACTTAAAATATTTTACACCAAAAATACCCATATGTCAAGGTATATTATAATAAATATTACTGATCCAAATAATCTTTAAGACGCTTTGAGCGGCTGGGGTGACGAAGCTTGCGAAGTGCCTTGGCTTCAATCTGACGGATACGCTCACGGGTAATATCAAATTCCTTACCAACCTCTTCAAGCGTTCTGGTTCTGCCGTCTTCAAGACCGAAACGAAGTTTGAGAACATGCTCCTCTCTGGGAGTCAAAGTATGAAGCACTGCACAAAGATGCTTGCGAAGAAGTGCATAGGACGCGGTCTCTGCCGGCGCCGGGGAGTCATAGTCTTCAATAAAGTCGCCGAGATGGCTGTCTTCCTCTTCACCGATAGGTGTCTCAAGAGAAACGGGATCCTGAGCAATTTTGAGTATTTCTCTGACTTTATCCGCGCTCATACCCATTTTTTCAGCGATTTCGTCAGCGGTTGCCTCGTGACCGAGTTCTTGCAAAAGCTGACGCGAATAACGTGAAACCTTGTGAATGGTTTCCACCATGTGAACAGGAATACGGATAGTACGCGCCTGATCGGCAATTGCGCGTGTAATAGCTTGTCTTATCCACCATGTAGCATATGTCGAGAATTTATATCCCTTTTGATAATCAAATTTATCAACCGCTTTCATGAGTCCGAGGTTGCCTTCTTGAATAAGATCGAGGAAAAACATTCCCTTGCCTACATAACGCTTTGCAATGCTGACAACCAGTCTCAAATTGGCTTCTACGAGTTCGTTTTTAGCCCTTTCGTCACCGCGACTGATACGTTCTGCGAGTTCGGTTTCTTTTTCAGCATCAAGAAGCGGGATCTTACCGATCTCTTTAAGATACATTCTGACAGGGTCATCAATGGCCAAACCTTCCTGTGAAAGGAGTTTGTCCATATCCTCGTTACTTTCGATTTCCTCGATTTCGTCATTTTCTTCATCAATATCTGCTATGTCGTCGATATCAACAGTGTCAAAACCGGTAATCTCAATACCATTACTTTCAATAAGTTCATAGATTTTTTCCATTTGTTCAATGTCGCAATCCTCGAGAACCTCAAGGATTTCAGCATTGCTGAGCGAGCCTTTTGCCTTGCCGCGTTCAATCAGCTCATTTACATCAACTTTCTTCTGTGTTTCGTTACTCATTTAAGTTCCTTTCATGCAATAGCATTATGTATTATTTCTTTTGTTTTTAATTATATCAAGAATATTATCGACAGAATCTTCCGAATCCGAAAAAGCAGTTTCCCGCTTTAAAGCTCGAATGCTCTCATTAAAAGCATCTGCGCCATTATCGCTTAACTGACTTCTTGAAAGCTGCATACGCATAATTCTACCCTGCTCTTCAGGAGTAAAAAACTCACCGAGCAAACCGGTTTCAAAATTGCCGTTTTGAGCAGTTGCGATAAGCGAAGTAAACACCCTTTTACCGAATTCGGTAAAAAAATCCTTTTCGTTGAGCTCGCATTTTCCCTCCAACACCGATTTCCGATGTTCAGGATAAAGCAAAAGCATGCCCAATACGCTTTCTTCTGCCTTAGCGGCTGCAATGTTTTTGGCATAATCGGGATTAACACGATCACCAAATCCGGCGCTTTGACGTATGATTTTTTGAGATTCCTGTTTTTTGAAATCGTTCTTCTTTTTCTTCAAAATACGATTTATATCAGCTCTTATACTGTCTTTAGGTATGCCGAGTTTATCCGATACTGCGCTTATATATACTTCGCGTTCTGCACTTGAATATATGTCGGAGATCATAGCGCAAAGCTCATTGCAAGCTTTGATTTTTTCATCAGGAATTAAAATATTATGCCGCGCCAGAACGCTATCCATATTATATTCAAATTTTCCTCTCGAAGCTGCAAGAATATCATTGCTAAAGCTGTCTGCGCCGAATTTTTTGATATACTCATCAGGGTCTTTCGCGTCTTTAATCTTCAATACGCGCACATCAAGCCCTACTTCTCCTAAAATTCCGATAGCACGGTTAGCAGCCTTTTGTCCGGCAGCGTCACTGTCATAAGATATCAACACTTTCTTTGTGTAGCGCGACATTATTCTCGCTTGTTCCGGCGTTATAGCAGTACCAAGCGTCGCCACGGCATTGGTAAAACCCGCAGCATGCAAAGCTATAACATCCATATAACCTTCACAAAGGATAAGCTCTTCAGAACATGCAACACGCGCAAAATTGAGAGCAAATAGATTTCTGCTTTTTTTAAACACAGGAGTATCCGAAGAGTTTAAATACTTTGGCTGCGAATCATCCATAACTCTGCCGCCAAATGCGATTACATTTCCCGACACATCAATTATAGGAAACATTACCCTGTTGCGGAAATAATCAAATAGCGTACCGTACTTCTGGCTTCTTCCGCAAAGAAATCCGGCAATTAGTTCTTCTTCACTATAGCCAAGAGCACGCATGTGTTTTGTTAACGCTGAAAAATCATTAGGAGAGTATCCTATGCCAAAGCGTTTTACAGTAGCCGCATCAAGTCCTCTTCTCTTCAAATAAGAAAGAGCTTCACCGCCTATTTGTTCATTAAATAAGCTTTCGCGGAAAAAGCGTGCCGCATCCCTATTCATCTCAAACATACGATTTCTGTCAAAACCGCTTTTTTCTCGACGTCCCTTATCTTCCGGAATAGTAACACCTGCTCTTTTTGCCAAAAACTCGAGCGAAGAAACATAATCCAGATTCTCAACCTGACGCACAAATGTTATTACGTCGCCGCCGGCACCGCAACCAAAACAGTAATACCCTTGCGTTCCGGTAAAAACGGTAAATGACGGACTCTTTTCAGAATGAAACGGACAAAGGCCTTGCATGTTCGAGCCGGCACGTTTTAAAACGACATATGACGAAATCACATCGACAATATCATTTCTCGACTTGATCTCCTCAATAACCTGGCTATCTATCATAGCTGTTTACCTCTCCAAACCTGAGGGACAAACAATTCCGAATACCTATTAATTGCAAATCTATCCGTCATACTGGATATAAAATCGCAAACACAACGCTCTACAGGCTCGTTATTTGTATTTCTGAAATACAGATCAGGCATTTGATCCGGATGTTTTACATAATACTCAAAAAGTCTTGCCAAAAGCTCTTGAGCCTTATTATCCTCGGACTTTGCGATCGGATTGGTATAAACATTCTCAAATAAGAATTTACGGAGTTTCATTGTTGCTTCTCCGACCTCATCGGTAAACTTAATCTCCGGACGATTTACACTTGCAGTTATAACCGATGTAACCATTTTATTAATTCTTTCGCTATGACCTTTGCCAAGAACTTCGGTTAATTCTATCGGAATGTCGTCAACAGATAGAATACCGGCGCGGATAGCATCGTCTATATCATGGTTTATGTACGCAATTCTATCTGCAAACTTAACAATTACGCCCTCAAGTGTGCTTGCCAGTGCTTCACCGGTATGATGTAAAATTCCATCACGAACCTCATATGTAAGGTTAAGCCCCTCACCGTCATGCTCAAGCTTTTCAACAACGCGGATACCTTGACGGTAATGCGTAAACTCAGGCGAATAGCATTTTTGCATAGCCGATTCGCCGGCGTGGCCAAACGGTGTATGCCCAAGGTCATGCCCCATAGCGGCAGCTTCGGTGAGATCTTCATTAAGGCAAAGAGCACGTGCAATAATGCGGGCAACCTGCGTAACCTCAAGAGTATGAGTCATTCTGGTACGGTAATGCTCGTCCGTCGGAAACAAAAACACTTGGGTTTTATGCATTAAACGGCGGAATGATTTAGAATGAATGATTCTATCGCGATCCCGCTGAAATTCTGTGCGGTTCTTACACGGCACATACGGATGCTCTCGCCCTTTTGTGTTTTTTGTCAAAAAAGCAAAAGGAGACAAAGTATGTTCTTCGCGCTCCAGAAATATATCGGCGATTCTATCAGACATTTTCACCACTCCTTATACTAATTTTTTTGTTTACGCTAATAATATACGCACAAAATCGAAAAAATCCTCTTTTGTGCGTAATTTTTTATTAAATTAATCTTTATCGAATCGCTCGCCTCTGTGAACAGGCTGCACACGATCGCAAAAAAGCTCTTTTACAAATGTATTAAAGCGTTCTTCTTCAGTAGCCCTTATGGCGATATCCAAAGTTACGTCACTTCCAAAATCGGTGTTATCAATCTTTGCTTTAAAAGTAGGAAGTTTTGCAAGAATCTTTTGATAATCGGAATAATTCAAAACCAGTCTGATTTCAGCAAAGCTTTGATACGTTACGATTCCGGCGTTATCTATAGCAAGTTTTGCTGCAGCAGTATAAGCACGTACAAGACCGCCGGCTCCTAGGAGAATTCCGCCAAAATAACGTGTAACAACTACACAAACATCCTCAAGTCCCGACTTGCGAATAACGTCCAACACCGGAATTCCGGCAGTTCCTTGCGGCTCGCCGTCATCACTGTATCTTTGAACATTGCCGGAAGAACAAACATAGGCATAAACATTATGCCTGGCGTCATAGTGCTCCGTTTTGATACGTTTTACGAGTTTCAGTGCATCTTCTTCACAATCAATATGAGTGGCCACACAAATAAACTCAGAACGCTTTTCTTCATATATATCAGTACCTTCGCCAAGCAATGTGGTATAAAGTTTTTCGTTACTCATAAATTCCTCAAACAATATACTTTTTGAAAGTTCCCTGCGCTCTTGTGTCTAAAACCGCAGTTACCTCCATACAATCATCAAGATATTCAACGCTTTCAACAGTAGCAAGCTTATATAGCTGGCCAAGAACCGCTTGCTCTGACATTGGAATACGCAATACGCATCTGCGTGTTCCGGCGCGTGCAAGTTCCTCAAGCATAGTAAGGAATTTTTCTATTCCCATACCCATAAGTGCCGAAACAAAAACTGCATCACGCGGAGTATCTCCGATAAACATCATTCCGTCTTTTGCCATATCGGATTTATTAAACACATACAGTACCGGCTTATCTCCGGCACCGAGCTGTACTATCAAATCTGTTGTAACCTTGAGCTGTTCTGCGCACTCATCATCTGAAGCATCAGCCAAAACCACCAGAATATCAGCGTACTTTAACTCATCCAAGGTAGAACGGAACGCTTTTATCAAATGGTGAGGAAGTTTACGGATAAAACCAACTGTATCAGAAATAAGAACCTCAGTACCTTCAGGCAATGTGAGTTTGCGTGTTGTAGAATCAAGTGTTGCAAACAACTTATTTTCAGCAAGAACTCCGGCATCAGTCAATCTGTTAAGCAAAGTGGACTTTCCGGCGTTTGTATAACCGACAATTGCAACCTTTTTAAGACCGCTACGTTCACGCGCTGCACGCATTGTAGCGCGGGTTCGCTCAATATCACGTATCGCCTCTTCCAGCGCAGCCGCACGACGTGCCAAATGACGGCGATCACTTTCAAGTTTAGATTCACCTGGACCGCGTGTACCTATGCGGCCTTCCTGCCTTGAAAGTTGCTTTCCTTTACCGACAAGACGCGGAGCTGTATATTTAAGTTGTGCAAGTTCTACCTGCAATTTACCCTCAGCACTTGTTGCATGCAATGCAAAAATATCAAGAATAAGCATACTTCTGTCGATAACGTCAACATCTTCAAGTACATCCTCGATATTGCGGATTTGAGCAGGAGAAAGCTCTGTGTCAAAAATAACAAGATGTATATCATTATTCCGGCAAAGATCTTTCAATTCCTCAAGCTTTCCGCTTCCAATACAAGTCTTCGGGTTCTCACTCTCTTTAGATTGAATCAACTTTGCAAAGGTCACGCCGCCTGCAGTATCAAGAAGACGCTCAAGTTCGGCAAGGCTTTTTTCACATTCGCCGCTATCAATACCTTTTTTTGATACGCCCACCAAAACAGCTTTTGTCAATACTTTTTCTTCCATAATCCGCCTCGCTTAAGAAAAATAAAAAGGGTAAATGACCGCAAAGCGTTCACTTACCCATTTCAAAGCAAA
>SVRG01000061.1 GCA_015064965.1 Oscillospiraceae bacterium | reverse complement strand
TCCCGATATCGTGTGCGGGAAGAGTAAGAATTACAAAAAGCGGAGAAAAACGAAAAAGCTTATTACTTGTTTGCGATAGTTACGGCGACTCGCTTGCACCGTTTTTTGCAAGGCATTTTGACCTTGATATAATAGATATACGCTACTATTGCGGCTCGCTAAAAGAATTGAAGGAGCAAAATGATCAAATGCTGCTTTGTTTTGGAATGGATACATTAGCAAGCCGCGAGGTGCTTTATAAACTGAATTTTTAAACAAACAGGAGGTGGGAAAATGGCAAATATGGATATGCCTGTATCAAAACTTGCAGGTATTGGAAAGGTGAAAGCTGCAGCTTTTGAAAAACTCGGAATACACACGCTTGCTGACCTTATATATCATTTTCCCACAAGATACGAGAATCGCGGTGTCGTAAGTACACTAGCCGAGGGCAGGGTTGGTATGATGCAATCGTATATTCTCACCGTTGCAACCGAGCCTAAAATGGCACGGCTCCGCGGTAGTCTTACTGTTGTAAAATTCCGTGCCTTTGACGATAGCGGCAGCGTTGAAATTACATATTTCAACCAGCCGTATATGCGTGACAAATTTCACACAGGTGAAACATACCGCTTTTACGGCAAATTGACAGAGAAGCTTGGCAGATTTTCGCTTTCAAGCCCGATAGCCGAAAAATATGATGAACGTGAGGCTTTGCCCGAACTTTATGCGGTTTATCGCCTTGCCAATCCGCTTAATAAAAACGTGCTTCGCGAATGTGCAAAACAGGCTCTTTCGATTTGCCGCACTGAAATAACAGATGTGCTGCCAAGTGAGCTTCGCGCAAAGTATTCTCTTGCTACTCTTTCATTTGCACTTGAGAATATTCATGTGCCCGAAAACTTGACAGCGCTTGACCGCGCAGCACGCAGACTTGCCTTTGACGAGCTGCTTCAAACCGCGCTCGCTGTTCGTTTGATGCGAAAAAAGCAGACCCAGAGCTTTGCAGAGCGTATGGAAAATGGGGATATTTCAAAATTTTTAAATACTGTTCCTTTTGAGCTTACCAATGCGCAAAAACGTGCAATTGATGATATAATAAAAGATATGAGCGCAGGAGAGGGAAGAGATGCTCCCAGAATGTCGCGCATACTTGTGGGTGATGTAGGCTGCGGCAAAACCGTATGTGCAGCTGCAGCAGTATATATGACAGTGCATAACGGCTTTCAGGCACTTGTTATGGCGCCCACTGAAATTCTTGCATCACAGCATTATAATGACCTTGCGCCGCAATTTGCTTCACTAGGGTATAATGTTGAAAAACTTACAGGAAGCACCACTGCAGCCGAAAAACGCCGCATAAAGATGGGACTTGAAAACGGTAGCATTGACATTGTTATAGGAACCCACGCGCTTATCGAAGATAATGTTGTTTTTAAGTCGCTTGGACTCGCAGTTTGTGACGAGCAGCACCGATTTGGTATTGCTCAACGTGCAAAACTGCTTGAAAAGAGCCCACGCGCCCATATGCTAGTGATGAGCGCAACTCCTATTCCGCGAACTTTGTCGCTCGTGCTTTACGGTGATCTTGCGATTTCGCGGATAGATGAAATGCCGCGAGGCAGACAAAAGGTTGATACCTTTTATGTCAATGAAAACTACCGTGAAAGACTTAACGGCTTTATTGAAAAACAGTTTGCGGATGGTGGACAGGTATATGTTGTTTGCCCTGCGGTCGAGGCTCAAGAGGATGATGCCGATGAGGGGGCTGTAACAGTCAGCGTTTTTGATGAAGGATTTACACCTCCGCTTAAGAGTGCGGTTGAGTTTGCAAAAGAGCTTTCCGAGCGTTTTCCTGAAGCATCTGTAGCGTATATTCACGGAAAAATGCGTCCGGCTGAGAAAAACGATATAATGACAAGATTTGTTTCTGGCGAAATAAAGCTTCTTGTTTCAACAACCGTTATCGAGGTTGGAATAAATGTACCCAACGCCTCACTCATGATAGTTGAAAATGCAGAGCGTTTTGGACTGTCGCAGTTGCATCAGCTTCGCGGCCGCGTAGGTCGCGGAGAGCGCAAGTCATATTGTGTGCTTGTTTCCGATAGCGAAGGCGAAATCGCAAAGCAAAGACTAAAACTTATGACAAAAACAAATGACGGATTTGTTATTGCGGAAGAGGACCTTAAAATGCGCGGCCCCGGCGACTTTCTGGGCACGGACGGCGCAAGGCAGAGCGGCGCTCACGGCAACTACCGTATGGCGGCACTTTGTCAGGATGCAAGTATCCCTGAAGCTGCAGGCGAAGCCGCTGCAGCTATACTTGAAGAAGACCCAACACTTTCGTCAGAAGCATTTGCACCGCTTCGCAAAAAGCTCGCAAATGCCATGAGTGCGAGTGAGACAACAATGAACTAATGAGGTAAAAACAGATGTTAAATCAACCGCTTGCCGACCGACTCCGCCCCGACAGTCTGGATGATATGGTGGGGCAGCAGCATCTTTTTGGCAAAAACGGTGTTGTGCGCAAAATGCTTGAGGGCGGCAGAGTAACAAATATGATTTTTTTCGGTCCTCCCGGCACAGGTAAAACTACGGCGGCAAATATTGTGGCAAAGCAGTCCGGCATGACACTTTATAAACTCAACGCCACAACTGCTTCGCTTTCGGATGTGAAAGATGTTATTGCGCAGTCGCAGAATATGTTTGGTGCTTCGGGAACTCTGCTTTATCTCGACGAGATTCAGTATTTCAACCGAAAGCAGCAACAATCCCTACTTGAATATATCGAGGACGGACGTGTAACGCTTATTGCATCGACAACGGATAATCCGTATTTTTGCATATATAATGCGATCCTGTCGCGGTGTGCGGTGTTTGAGTTCAAGCCCGTTACAGCTAAGGATATCAAAAAAGCATTACTCCGCGGACTTGATACCCTTAATGCCGAAAGCGGCAAGTCCGTGACTGTTGATGACGGTGCACTTGATTTTATCGCAGGTGTTGCCGGGGGCGATGTCAGATCCTCGCTCGGCGTACTTGAAAATGTCTATTCGGTAGCAAAAAATAGCATAACCGAAGCAGATGCAAGAGAGTTTATGCCGTCTTTTGTGGGTAATTTTGACCGTCAGGGTGACGTGCATTATAATCTGCTGTCATGCCTGCAAAAGTCAATCCGAGGCTCCGACCCCGATGCAGCAGTATTCTACCTTGCGCGCATACTTGAGGGCGGCGACCTGCTTTCAGCCTGCCGAAGATTGCTCGTTATTGCTTCTGAGGATGTGGGACTTGCATATCCGAAGGCAGCGATAATGGCAAAGGCGTGCACCGATGCCGCAAAGGAACTCGGACTTCCGGAGGCACAGATTCCGCTTGCCAACCTTACGGTTGCGCTTGCGACTGCGCCAAAGTCAAATAGTGCGTATATGGCATATCATGCTGCTAAAAGCGACTTTCTTTCCGGGTATGGACAAGATATTCCGCTTCATTTACAGTCGCCATTGTTCAAGGGATATAAATATCCGCACGATTATCCCGACCACTATGTGGCGCAGCAGTATCTCCCCGATGATTTGAAAGGCAAAAAGTATTACGAGTTCGGCGAAAACAAGACCGAACAAGCCGCGCGTAGCTATTGGGAGAAAGTGAAAGGAAAATGAAAAAAGAATTAAAATTTTATAATCTTTTGTTCCCAATGTGGTTGATTTGGATTTTTCCGCCATTTATTATAATTTGCGGAGTCGGAAATCTGATTATTGATGCAGCGGTAATTTTGATCGCCGCAAAGTGCTTAAAAATTGATTGCTCTTTCAAAAAACATAAGAGTTGTATTTTTAAAGCATGGGGATTAGGATTTGTAGCCGATTTTATCGGAGTTGGTTTTTTAATGATAGTCAGTCATTGCCTCTATTCTCTTGGAACAAGTTTTGAAAGCTTGCGGTATTTGAACGATTATGTTCGCTGGAATGTGGACTATAATCCGTTTGCTAATATTTATGCTTTACTGATTACGGTTTTATCAATAGCGATTGCAGGTTTTTGCATATATTTGTTTAACAAGAGAATAAGTTTTAAAAACGCTGATATTGATGAGCATCATAAGAAAATCATATCGCTTACTATGGCGATTGTAACATCTCCGTATTTGTTTTTAATTCCCGGTGAATGGTTCTTTAAATAAATTTTAGGCTTTCTTTGGGAAAGTCTTAGATTAAGTAACGAAGGAGAAGTATGTCAAAACATCTTCCTAGCAATAAAGAATTGCGCACAAATGCTCAAAATCTACGCAAACAAGCAACAAAATGGGAAAAGCACTTGTGGTATGATTTCCTTAAAAACTATCCAATACAATTCAACCGGCAAAAGAATATTGGTGAATACATAGTGGATTTTTACTGCAAACAAGCCTCCCTTGTAATAGAACTAGACGGAGAATACCATCGTGATGATGATGCTTCTCGTAAAGATGAAAAACGCACGAAGTATCTCGAAGATTTTGGTATTACAGTTCTTCGCTTTAAAAATAGAGAAATAGATGCGGAATTCACTAAGGTTTGTGATAAAATAGATGCTATGGTAAAATCCCTCATCAGTCACCTACGGTGACAGCTTCCCCTATACCGCATAGAAAAGAGCCATAGCAAAGTGTGTTGGGGAAGCCTTGTTTGCATGCATGGTTTTTAAGCCTTCCCCTACGAAGTTAGTAATGGCTACAAATAGAGAAACATGGGGGAAGGTGTCGGCGAAGCCGACGGATGAGGGGTTAATTTCTTTTTCATTCGCACATACTAATAATGCTTGCCAAAGCGTTATGGGAAAACTATTTTTACAAGGATTTTTAGTAGGGCTTGCAGTAGCGATGATTTTGATGATTGTGTTTATCGCTTGCGTTAGCCGAATGTTTTTTATAATATAATGAGAATCGACAAATTTTTATCTGAATGTAAAGTTGCAACGCGAAGTGAAACAGCCAAAGCGGTTCGCCGCGGAGCGGTGCTCCTTGACGGTGTTCCCGTCAAGCGTGCCGATACTCCGGTTGACCCTGAAACCAGTGTTGTAACGTATTGCGGCGAGGTGGTAAACTACCGCCGCTATACATATGTGATTTTAAACAAACCTGACGGATACGTCAGTGCAACCGAGGACAAAAGGGAAAAGACTGTGCTTGATCTGCTCGACGAAGAGGTGACAAAATTTGAGGTGTTCCCGTGCGGGCGCCTTGATAAAAACACACTTGGACTTATGTTGCTTACCAACAACGGACCTCTCGCGCATACATTGCTTTCACCCAAGCGCCATGTTGAAAAGGTTTACCGCTTTGAGTGCGCCAAAGCACCGAGTGAGGGCGACATTGAGGCGTTGCAAAACGGAGTAGATATTGGCGGATATGTAACCAAGCCGTGTACCGTTAAAATGACGGGCGATACATCCGGCGAAATCACACTGTCCGAGGGCAAATACCACCAAATCAAGCTGATGTTTGAGGCGGTAGAAAACCGGATACTCTATCTTGAGCGCATACGTTTTGCGTTTTTAACGCTTGGTGACCTTGAGCGCGGCGAGTGGCGTTATCTCACTGAAGAAGAAATAAAAAAACTTGAAGGTTTAGGAAAATAAAATGGACATTATTAAGAAACTGACAGAAGAACTCGGTATAAACGAGTGGCAGACCGTAAAGGCTGTAGAACTTATTGATGAGGGAAACACCATTCCTTTTATTGCGCGTTACCGTAAGGAGGCTACTGGCAGCCTTGACGATGTACAGCTGCGTGAACTCTATGAGCGACTTGATTATCTCCGCCGCTTTGAAGAGCGCAAAGAGGAGATCCGCGCCGCGATTGAAGGACAGGGCAAACTCACGGATGAGATCGTTGCCGCGCTTGAAGCCGCGCAGACACTCAACGAACTTGAGGACGTTTATCTCCCTTACAAGCAAAAGAGAAAGACACGTGCCTCCGTTGCGCGTGAGCGTGGACTTGAGCCGCTTGCGCTTATGATTTTTGCATGTGAGGCAGAGTATGACCCCTCAATTTTGAAGGCGGCTGAGGATTTTGTAGACGAAGAAAAGGAAGTTTCAGATGTAGAAGCGGCACTCGCCGGTGCTTGTGATATTATCGCCGAGGATATTGCGCAAAATGCGACTTTCCGCAAGGTGATAAGAGAGGGAAGTGCGCGTCTTGGCGAGCTTACTTCCAGCGCTGCTAAAGAAGAAGACTCGGTTTATGCGATGTATTATAACTATGCTGAACCGGTCAACAAAGTCCGTTCTCATCGCTATCTTGCAATCGCACGCGGAGAACGCGAGGAGTTTTTGAAAGTATCGCTGAAAGTTCCCGAAGAAACTGTATATGCATATCTTGAAAGAGAGATAATTACAAACAAAGACAGCGAAGCGGCTCCTTATCTTCGCGAAACAATTAAGGATGCGTACAAGCGCCTTATTGCGCCTGCAATCGAGCGCGAAATTCGAGCTGACTTGCTCGAAACTGCGTCTGACGGTGCTATTGATGTATTTGCAAGTAATCTTCGCGGACTCCTTATGCAACCTCCTGTGCGTGGCAAAGTTGTAATGGGATATGACCCCGGTTACCGTACAGGCTGTAAACTTGCCGTAGTTGACGAAACCGGAAAAGTGCTTGAAACCGCGGTTATCTATCCCACAAAGCCATATGAACGCATTGAAGAAAGCCGCCGTAAAGTTGTTGACCTCATTCGCCGTCACGGTGTAGATGTTATTTCTATCGGTAACGGCACTGCATCGCGCGAGAGCGAGCAGTTCATTGCGGATACGATTAAAACAATTCCACAGGATGTAAAATATGTTGTTGTAAGTGAAGCCGGCGCATCGGTTTATTCCGCGTCAAAACTTGCGCAGGACGAATTCCCTGATTTTGATGTAACCGAGCGTAGCGCGGTTTCTATCGCCCGCCGTCTTATCGACCCGCTTGCTGAGCTTGTAAAGATTGAGCCCAAAGCTATCGGTGTAGGTCAGTATCAGCATGATATGCAGCCTAAAAAACTTGATTTTGCGCTTGGCGGAGTTGTTGAAGACTGCGTAAACGGTGTAGGCGTTGAACTCAATACTGCATCACATTCGCTTCTCTCGTATGTTGCCGGTATCAGCGCAGCATGCGCAAAGAATATTGTAAAGTACCGCGAGGAAAAGGGCGCATTTAAGAACCGTGAGGAGCTTAAAAAGGTTTCTCGCCTTGGCGACAAGGTGTTTGAGCAGTGCGCAGGCTTTCTTCTTGTAAGCGGCGGCGAAGAGATTCTCGATTGTACAGGTGTGCATCCCGAATCATATACTGCTGCACGCGGACTTCTTAGAATGTTTGATTATACAGAGGATGATGTGCGCGCAATGCGCCTTGGCGGTCTATCCGGCAAGGTTGCACGCGAAGGTGCTGCATCTGTTGCCGAAAAACTCGGCATTGGCGAGCCGACTCTGATTGATATTTGCACCGAACTTGAAAAGCCGGGACGTGACCCACGTGACGGCCTTCCGGCCCCTGTACTCCGCGCAGATGTCATGAGCTTTGATGACCTTAAAGAGGGCATGGAACTCCGCGGTACTGTACGAAATGTTGTAGACTTTGGCGCATTTGTCGATATCGGTGTGCATCAAGACGGTCTGCTTCATATTTCTGAGATAGCGGACAAGTTTGTAAAGCATCCAAGCGATGTGTTAACCGTCGGTGATGTAATAAATGTCAAGGTCAAGAGTATTGATAAGGCTAAGCATCGCATAGGTCTGACAATGCGTTCTGACAAGAATTGATTTTTCTAATTTATTAGAATTAAAAACGACATAAAACTATAATACAATGGTGGGTTTGAATATTCATTGTGCATTTTTCACAAAGCGAAAACTTAAACTTTGGAGAATTCCCCACTATATTTTTGGGCAAAACTTTGTTATAATACTATATGAAAAATTCTGCCTGCTTCGCAGGCTTTAAACGGAGGATGCTAATATATGGCAAGCTTATCCCTTAGACACATTTATAAGAAGTATCCCGGCGGCGTTACCGCTGTATCCGATTTTAACCTTGAGATCAAGGACAAGGAGTTCCTTATTTTCGTAGGTCCTTCCGGATGCGGTAAGTCCACTACACTTCGTATGATTGCAGGTCTTGAAGAAATTTCCGAGGGTGAACTCTTCATCGAGGACAGACTCGTTAACGACGTTGCTCCTAAGGACAGAGACATCGCGATGGTATTCCAGAACTATGCTCTTTATCCTCACATGTCCGTGTTTGAAAACATGGCATTCGGTCTCAAGCTCCGCAAGACTCCCAAGGAAGAAATCAAGCGCAGAGTTGAGGAAGCAGCCCGCATCCTCGATATCGCTCACCTTCTCGACAGAAAGCCGAAGGCTCTCTCCGGCGGTCAGAAGCAGCGTGTAGCACTCGGTCGTGCTATCGTTCGTTACCCTAAGGTATTCCTTCTTGACGAGCCTCTCTCCAACCTCGATGCTAAGCTTCGTGCACAGATGAGAACCGAGCTCACCAAGATTCACAAGAGAGTTGGTACAACCTTTATTTACGTTACTCACGACCAGGTCGAAGCTATGACCATGGCGTCCCGTATCGTAGTTATGAAGGACGGTATCATCCAGCAGGTTGATACTCCTCAGAACCTTTACGATTCTCCTTGCAATGTATTCGTTGCAGGCTTTATCGGAACTCCTCAAATGAACTTCCTCAACGGTACTCTTGAGAAGAAGGGCGATGATGTATTCTTCTGCTTTGAAGGCAACAGAATCAAGCTTCCCGCAGAAAAGAGTGCAGAGGGTGCTCTTAACGATTACTTCGGCAAGGAAGTTATTGCAGGTATCCGTCCCGAGTCTCTCCATGACGAGCCTATGTATCTCTCCAGCCTTGCAGAGAGCGTAATCGAAGCTGATGTTGAAGTAACCGAGCTTATGGGTGCTGAAACTTATCTCTATCTTGTAACCGGCGAGCAGAAGATGATCGCACGTGTTGCTTCCCGCAGCCAGGCTGTTGCAGGCGACAAGATCAAGATTGCTCTTGACGCTTCCAGAATCCATATCTTTGATAAGGATACCGAGCGCGCAATCGTTCACTAATTGTCTTAATTTCAGGCACCCAAGCGGGTGCCTGATTTTTTTACCGCTTAGCCTTAAGAAAATTTCATGGGCTACTTTGATAAAAGGATTGTTATGACAAAAATAAAACACGGCAATGTCGCGGCGCTTATGATGCTTTTGTGGCTTGCTATAAGCTTTTTCTTCCCACAGCGGTGGAGTGCGTTTCAAACAATAATAGCCTGCGGTGCTCCAATGGTGCTTTTTGGAGTGAAAACGCGCGGCAGAACATTCGGCACGCGTGACTGCAACACGGTGATATATAAAAAGCACGAATACGCACTTTTCTTTGCTTTTTGCATATTCGGAGCTGCGCTTATCAGCGCGATAACTTTTTTATTTGCAAAAGCGTTTGGTACCGTGGAAACATCAAACGTACCGCAGAACGGATTTTTATATCTTTTTGTTTTTTCTTGCCTTGTTCCTGCGTTTTTTGAGGAATGGCTTGTGCGCGGAGGCATACTCGGAACACTTAAAAGCTACGGTGGAGCAGGGGTTCTTGTTTGCGCATTTTTCTTTGCACTCATGCATACTGATGTTTCAAAATTGCCGTATGCAATGTTTTCCGGGGTTTTCATAACGGCGCTTGTGTATCTCACCGAGTCTATTTATCTCGGCATGTTTTTGCACTTTTTAAACAATTTTGTTTCTTTGATTTTGTCATATCTTCCTAAAGGAATGGGAGAGTACATAGCACTTTTTATAATTGCAGTGGCTTTTCTTATATCTGCAAGATATTTTAAAGAAACAAAACTTTGCAAAGATACGGTCAAACTGATTTATACGGTTGACAGAGAAAAAGTAAAAGAACTGTGTACACCTTTATTCTGGGTATTTGCGGTTCTGACTTTTATGTTGATGGTTTGGGTAATACTATGAATGACGATTTGTATTATATGAGCGAGGCGATAAAAGAGGCGCGCCTTGCTTCAGAAATAGATGAAGTACCCGTCGGTGCTGTTGTGGTGCGTGATGGCGAAATAATTGCAAGGGCGCACAATTTGCGCGAAACTGAAAAAAACGCGCTTTGCCATGCCGAAACAATGGCAGTTGATGCTGCTTGTAAAGCCCTTGGAGGGTGGAGACTTCCGCGTTGCACTCTATATGTCACTCTTGAACCTTGCCCGATGTGTGCAGGTGCTATTGTAAACAGCCGCATTGAGCGCGTGGTGTTTGGTGCATACGATAAGCGTGCAGGCGCGTTTGGAAGCGTGCTTGACCTCAACGCTTATCCGTTGAACCATAAGCCTGAAATTGTTGGCGGCGTAATGGAAGAAGAGTGTCGCACTATGTTGCAGGAATTCTTCAAGAGAAAAAGATAAACCGAAAGTATTAAAGCGAAAGGGAGGCTGAGCATGGATAGAGTAATACTTCACTCGGATCTGAATTCTTTTTTTGCATCTGTTGAGACGGTGCTCAACCCCTCGCTTGCCGAGTATCCCATGGCGGTTTGCGGAGATCCCGATAAACGTCACGGAATCATACTGGCAAAAAATGAAAAAGCAAAAAAGTTTGGCGTTGTCACTGCCGAAACAATATGGGCTGCAAAGCAAAAGTGTCCGACACTTGTGCTTGTGCGACCGCACCATGATTTGTATGAGAAGTTTTCGATGGAGGTCAATGGAATTTACAGAGAATACACTGACCTTGTAGAGCCTTTTGGCATTGATGAGTCATGGCTTGATGTCAGCGGCAGCGAAAAACTGTTTGGCGACGGAAAAACTATAGCAGAAGAACTCCGCACGCGAATCAAGCGTGAAACGGGACTGACTGTATCTGTAGGAGTGTCTTTTAACAAAACATTTGCAAAACTTGGCAGCGATTTAAAGAAACCTGATGCCGTAAGTGTTATAGACCGCGCACATTTCAAAGAGATAGTGTGGCGCCTTCCGGTGAGTGACCTTTTATATGTTGGCAGAAGTGCGTCTAAAGTACTTGCCGATATGCGTATAAAAACTATAGGAGAGCTTGCGGCGGCAAGCCCTGATTTTCTTGAATATAAACTCGGTAAACTTGGCAGGATGTTATATGCATATGCAAATGGCGAGGACAATGACGAAGTACGCAGTGTCTATGATGAGCGGCAGGTTAAAAGCGTTGGCAACGGTATTACGTTTTCGCGAGATCTTTACGGAATGGACGATATTGTACAGGGGCTTGATGCGGTTTGCGACCTTGCTGCAGCGCGTATGCGCGCAAAGCATGTCAAATGCACAACGGTTCAGCTTTCAATAAAAGACGAAAACTTTGTAACTGTTCAAAGGCAGGTGCCGCTTGCGGTGCCGACTCAGCTTGCAAGAGAACTTCGCGAGGCAAGCGTAGCGTTGCTTTGCAATTCGTGGAATCCGCGACTCGGTATTCGTTCATTGACCGTTACAGGCACTGGGCTTATTCCTGAGGATTCTGCCGAGCAGATCAGCTTTTTTGACGATGTAAAAGTCGATGAAAAAGAGGAAAAACGAGAGCGAGTTATGGACGATATCCGCAAAAAGTTTGGGCATGGCGCTATAAAAAGCGCGGGCTCAATTGCAAATAATATCGGAATAGATGAATAAATGTTGCATTTGACGATTAATTATGATATTATATTGAAATATAATTGGCAAATTCAAGGATTTATATATGATTATCAAATGGAAACTTAACTACCCGTGTTTTTCGGGCGATGAGCCGCGAAATGCGTATGTATATTTACCGAAAGAAGCACGCAAAAATACCGATAAACGTTTTCCGGTACTATATATGTTTGACGGTCACAATGTCTTTTTTGACTATGATGCCACATACGGCAAAAGCTGGGGAATGAAGGAGTATATGGATAAAACCAAAACTCCCATGATAATAGCGGCAATTGAGTGCAACCATTCACCATATGGCGGCAGACTTTCCGAGTATTCGCCGTTCACGTTTTACAATTCTTCGCTTGGCAATATTGTTGGCAGGGGAGAGCAAACCA
>SVRG01000060.1 GCA_015064965.1 Oscillospiraceae bacterium | reverse complement strand
CCTCACCAAACTTCATTTCCCTATACCCCCATCCCTCCAAATATGCTATAATAAAGCCACCACATACTTCAAAAAGAGGAATATCTTGGATGCGTAGTCAACTTCCGCAGTGAGCGAAAGTCCTACAAATGCAAGAAGAGTATAGGCAAAGACTGTTCTGAGTGGCAGATATTCGATAACGCGCACGAAGCGATAATTGACAAAGCGACATTTGACATAGTGCAGCGTATACGAAACGGCAGGCGCAAGCGCGCTTCACTCGGTGATATGGGTATGCTGACAGGACTTCTATACTGCGGAGACTGCGGTGCAAAGATGTATCAGGTGCGCGGACAAGGCTGGGCGCACGACAAGGAATACTTCACATGTGCAACCTACCGCAAGAGAAAAGGCGAATGTACATCGCATCAGATACGCAATGTGGTTATTGAGCAAATCGTGCTTGAGCAGTTACGCAAGATATTCGTATATGCAACCGAGGACGAAGGCAAGTTCGCAGATATGATCCGCAAGCAAAAAGCTGTGGAGCAAGGCAAGAAGCTGCGGAAGAAAAACGCGAGTATGAAAAAGCGAAGCAGCGCGCAGAGCAGCTCGATACCATCATCCAGAGGTTATATGAGGACAACATCTGCGGCAAGGTGTCGGATGAGCGATATGCAAAGATGGTTGCAAGCTACGAAGCCGAACAGGAAGCGCTCAACTTGCGCATCGCAGAACTTCAAGAAACACTCCGTGCAGAGCAACAGGCAGCATGGCAAATCTCCTCATTCTTGCAGCAGGTCAAAAAGCATACAGAGATAACTGAGCTTAATACAACAATCCTGCATGAGTTCATATCTAAGATTAAAGTCTACAGCGCAATCAAGGATGCAAGCGGTAAACGCGTGCAGCACATTAAAATTGAATATAACTTCATCGGCGACATCTATATCCCCGACGAAGAACAAAAAGAAACGGCATAGTCACAATCGTGACTATGCCATATCCTAAAAAACACTACGGCGCCTACGCAAAAGGCTTCTTTTTTTATGCTCTGTCCTTTTCAATCAAAATCTTAAGTGCCTCAATCGCCGTGCGGATAGCCAGGTCGGTATCCTCGTTTTGGATAGCCGCATCGTCAAGCCCTGCAAGCTTTCGCTCCTGATTCCACACAACATGGAAAACAGCGCCTGCCCTTGCTCCAAGCGAGTCGGCAACGACAAACTGCGCCGCGCTCTCCATCTCGCTGCAAAGCACGCCAAGGCGCTTCCACGCCTCCCATTTTTCTTTGAGCGCGCCCTCAGTCGGCATGCGGTGCGGAGAGTGCTGACCGTAAAAAGAATCCTTTGCCTGCACAACCCCTGTATGGAAGCGGCTGCCCATTTCCTCCGCCGCCCACACAAGCGCCTGAACCACATCAAAGTTTGCCGCAGCAGGGTATTCAATCGGCGCATATTCAAGAGAAGTACCCTCTTGGCGAATTGCGGATGTCGCAATTACAAGGTCACCCTCGCGCACCTTCAAATTGATGCCGCCCGATGTACCGACACGGATAAAAGTATCCGCGCCAACTGCAAAAAGCTCCTCCATGGCAATGGCACTCGACGGTCCGCCGATGCCGGTTGAGCAAACGCTGACCTTTTCGCCAAGCAATTTGCCGGTATAGATTGTATACTCGCGATTCTGCGAAATAAATTCCGGCTCGTCAAAATATGCCGCAATTTTCTCGCATCTGCCCGGGTCGCCCGGCAGAATTACATATCTGCCCACGTCCCCCTCGGAACATTTAATGTGATACTGAAGTTCGTTTTCGGGTAGCATTTACATCACCTCGTTTGAAAAACTATAGGGTAACAGATCCTTTAATCTAAGGGAAATTATCCCATCTTTGCCAAGCACATAAATCGGGAAATCATCTGCACAAAACTCGCGTATAACCTGTCGGCACACGCCGCAAGGATAAAATGCGCCGTCAATTTCGCCGTTTTTTCCTCCGGTTACGGCAAGCGCCTTGAACGAACGCTCCCCTGCAGAAATTGCTGAGGCAAATGCGCTTCGCTCTGCGCAGATCGTGGGCGAAAACGATGCGTTTTCAATATTGCAACCAAGATACACCTTGCCGCTTTCGGCAAGCAATGCCGCACCCACTGTGCAACCCGAATACGGCGAATATGATTTTTTCATTGCCTCTTTCGCAAGAGTGCAAAGTTCTTCTTTTGTCATAGCACTTCTCCCGCAAAACTCTTTCCGCCAAGCATATTTTTCACACCAAGCATTTCGCATACCGATGCGCCGATGTCTGCAAAACTCTCTCTTATGCCGAGATTTTTCGGCGTTATTTTTTTGCCGTAAACTATAAGCGGTGTATATTCGCGTGTGTGGTCGGTGCCAATAAACCCGGGGTCGCAGCCGTGGTCGCCCGTTATCATAAGCACGTCACCGTCACGCATGCCGCCAATAAATTTGGGCAGCCATTCATCAAACTCGCAAAGTGCTTTGGCATATCCGTCGATATCGCGGCGATGACCGTAAACGGAGTCAAAATCAACTAAATTTACAAAGCAAAAGCCACTGAACTCCTCACCGAGCGCCACAAGCGTTTTTGCCATACCGTCAGTGTTGCCGCTTGTTTTCACCGATTTTGTAACGCCTTGCGATGCAAAAACATCACTGATTTTTCCAATGCAATAAGTTTCAAGCCCCGCGTCTTTTACAAGGTCAAGCGTGGTTTTGTGCGGCGGAACAATTGCATAATCATGACGTCGCGAGGTGCGTGTAAACGGATGCTCTCCCTCGAAAGGACGCGCAATAACTCTGCCCACACCATGCTCACCGACAAGCAATTCTCTTGCTATTTCACAGCATCTGTAAAGCTCGTCAATCGGAACAATATCTTCATGCGCAGCAATCTGAAAAACGCTGTCAGCCGAAGTGTATACGATGAGCTTGCCCGTTTCCATATGCTCTTTGCCGTAGTCTGCGATAACCTTGGTTCCCGAATACGGCAAATTGCAAAGCGTGCCCCTGCCGCATCTTTTTTCAAACTCCTCGATTATCTCACGCGGAAATCCGTTTGGATATGTTGGCATATCACGCTCGGAAACTACACCGCACATTTCCCAATGTCCGATTATAGTATCCTTGCCGTTTGATTTTTCTGCCATGCGCGCATAAGCCGCCTGCGGTGCCAAAACGCCGCCGTGCTCACCGTCAATATTAAACAGTCCAAGCGACCTTAGGTTTTCTGCAGAGAAAAACTCGCTTGTCTGCACCGAACGCAAAGTGTCGCTGCCGCTATCGCCGTAAGCCGCAGCATCGGGCAATGCGCCGATGCCAAGGCTATCAAGTACAATTAAAAATACCCGATTAATCATTTTGATTCTTCCTTCAAATACTTTATAAGCGAGCTTGTACCAAGCCGCGATGCGCCAAGTGCCATGAATTCCTCGGCATCTGCCACGCTCTTTATTCCGCCCGCCGCTTTGATTTTTATTCCCTTTACATTCTTTGCAAAAAGTTCGATATCATGCGCGGTTGCTCCGCCGCTGCCAAAGCCTGTGGAGGTTTTGATATAGTCTGCGCCGCTCTCGCTCACGATTTCGCACATCTTGATTTTTTCCTCATCGGTCAGCATGCAGGTTTCGATAATTACCTTTAAAATCTTGCCCTCGCACGCCATTCGCACCGCCTTGATTTCGTCAAGGACCGCATCGAAATTCTTATCTTTTACATCGCCGACATTGATTACCATATCAATCTCATCGGCACCATTTTGGGCGGCATCTGCAGTTTCAATTACCTTTGTAAGTTTTGTTGAATAACCGCTTGGAAAACCGATTACGGTACAAATTGCCATTTTGCCGTTTGCATACTGCTTGCCGCGCTCAACAAATGACGGCGGAATGCACACCGATGCAGCGCCGTTTGCAATCGCCTCATCTATAAGCGCCTTGATTTCATCAAAAGTGGCATCCACGCGAAGCAGTGTGTGGTCAACACACGAAAGTATCTCTTTATCAGTATATTTTCTCATGATTAACTCCTCATAAAACTATGCCATGATATCCACTTTCATTTTAACATATTAAATATTCATTTTCCACATTTTTTACGAATAAAAATTCAAAAAGGTATTGACTTGCGAAAAAAACAGTGCTATACTTGTAAAAAATAAAACGAAAGGTCATAAAAGCCGTGCATAACAATTTCTCGAACAGCGCATATGCATATTACTTTAGCTTTATCTATTATGTAGATAAGGCTTGTTTTGCTGTTCAAAATTCTTGTGCACTATAAATTTTATTTTATATACACAGGGCTTGCAGCAAAACCGCTGCAAGCCCTTTTATTTTTAAAAAATTTATTATATAATATAGGAGAAAAACCATGATTGTAATTTTAAAACAAAACGCAGACAGCGCACAACTTATACAGCTCGAAAACTGGATAAGAGAAAGAGGACTTGACATACACAAATCCGAAGGTACAAATTCCACCATTCTCGGTCTTGTGGGCGACACCTCTAAAATAGACATCGACCTTCTCGGCGCACTTGAAATTGTTGAAAACGTAAAGCGTGTTTCCGAGCCGTACAAAAATGCAAACAGAAAATTCCACCCTATGGACACTGTTGTTGACGTAAACGGCGTTAAAATCGGCGGCGGAAACTTTGCGGTGATCGCGGGCCCCTGCTCGGTTGAAAGCGAAGAACAGATTTGTGCTATTGCAGAATCGGTAAAAGCAAGCGGTGCGGTAATGCTCCGCGGCGGCGCATTTAAACCCCGCACCTCTCCCTACGCTTTTCAGGGCATGCGCGGCGAAGGTATTGAACTGCTTGAAAAAGCAAAAGCAAATACAGGCTTGCCGATAGTTACAGAGATCATGGATGCATCCCAGCTTCCGCTTTTTGAAAATGTTGACGTGATCCAGGTCGGTGCGCGCAATATGCAAAACTTTGAACTGCTCAAGGCTCTTGGCAAACAGTCAAAGCCTATTCTTCTCAAGCGCGGTCTTTCCAGCACTATTGAAGAGCTCCTCATGAGTGCAGAATACATCATGGCAGGTGGCAATGAAAACGTAATTCTCTGTGAAAGAGGCATCCGCACATTTGAAACCGCAACCACAAGAAACACTCTTGACCTTTGCGCTATTCCTGTGCTCAAAGAGCGCTCACACCTCCCCGTTGTAATTGACCCAAGCCACGCAACAGGCGTTGCAAGACTTGTAAAACCGATGTCGATCGCAGCAGCCGCAGCCGGTGCAGACGGTCTTATTATTGAAGTTCACAACAACCCCGAAAAGGCTCTTTGCGACGGTAAGCAGTCACTCACACCTGAAGCTTTCGATGATGTAATGAAGGCCGTAGAAGCGGTAAGACCTTTTGCATACAAGTTTAATTAAGGTATGAATATATTTATAACAGGACTCGGACTTATCGGCGGCTCGCTTGCAAAAGCAATCAGCATCCGCACAAACCATACGGTCTTTGGCGCGGATAAAAACGAAGATACAATAAAAAAAGCGATCGAATGCGGAGCCATACACAAGTCAGGCACAGCAGATGACCTTGCAATTGCGGATATCGTGATTGTAGCGCTCTATCCTGCGGCAACTGTCAGATTTATCAAGGAAAACCTTGCAGTTTTCAAAAAAGATGCAATTATAGTTGACACGTGCGGCGTCAAAAATGAAGTTTTTGACGGTCTTAGAGATTTGCTCAAAGACAAATGCGTCAACTTTATAGGCGGTCACCCCATGGCAGGAATTGAGCGCAGCGGATTTGACTACTCGTTTGAATCGCTTTTTGACGGTGCTTCGATGATTCTCTGTCCCGAAATCTGCAAGGATGACACCGCGGTGCAGACTCTCTCCGGCTTTTTCACCTCCCTCGGTTTTGGGAAAATTACAATTTCCACAGCCGACCATCATGACAAAGTAATCGCCTTTACCTCCCAGCTTGCCCACGTTGTTTCAAGCGCATATGTTCACGGCAAATACGCAACCGAACATAAGGGCTTTTCCGCCGGCTCATTCAAAGACATGACGCGCGTTGCGCGGCTAAATGCGGATATGTGGACCGAGCTCTTCTTTGAAAACCGCGAAAACCTTTCTGTGGCATGTGGCGAGCTTATCGAAAATCTCGAAAAATTCAAAACAGCGCTTGACACATTAAACCGCGAAAAGATGCACGCTCTGCTTACAAACGGCAACGAAAGAAAAATACAATCCGAAAACCTCTGAAAGGATTTTAAAATGCAAATCATCAAGGTAAACACGAGCACAGAATATGAAGTTCACATCGGCAAAGGACTGCTTTGCCGCGCCGGAGAAAAGATCCGCGCGCTCTTTCCAAATTCAAAAGTTATGCTTGTTTCCGATGACATTGTTTTCTCGCTCTACGGCGAAAAAACACTTGCATCGCTCACCGCCTCAGGACTTGAGTGCTCTCACTTTGTTTTTAAAAACGGCGAGGAGCGCAAGCGCCTTTCCACAGTTGAAGATTTGCTTGAATCGCTTGCAGACGGGCATTTTACACGTTCAGACATTATAGTTGCTCTTGGCGGCGGCGTTGTCGGCGACATGGCAGGCTTTGCCGCATCCGTGTTCTGCCGCGGAATAAAATATGTGCAGATCCCCACCACCTTGCTTGCGGCGGTTGACTCATCAGTTGGCGGCAAAACCGCAGTTGACCTTTCACGCGGCAAAAACCTCTGCGGTGCGTTCTGGCAGCCAAGCCTTGTCCTGTGCGATACCGATACGCTCGCAACACTCAAGGATCTTGACGTTCAAAACGGTCTTTCCGAGATGCTGAAATACGGCGTTATCTGCAACAAAGAACTGTTTGAAAAAGTTAAAAACTACAAAGAAAATGACATGGCGGCGCTTATTGCGCGCTGCGTTGAAATAAAGCGCGACATAGTTTCGGGCGATGAGTTTGACCGCGGCAACCGTATGCTTTTAAACCTCGGTCACACCATCGGTCACGCGGTTGAAGCTGCAAGCAACTTTGCCGTCACACACGGTCACGGAGTGGCAATAGGACTTGCCATAGTGGCCCGTGCGGCAGAAAAAATGGGCATGGCAAAAGCGGGCATGGCAAACGAAATTTGCCACGCGCTTTCGGCTCTCTCGCTCCCGACATCTACCAGTTTTGACACCGACACGCTTGCAGCTCTTACTCTCTCCGATAAAAAATCAAGCGGCGACTCAATAAGCCTTATTGTTCCGCTTGATATCGGAAACACCGTTATTCACAAGGTAAAAAGAACCGAGGTTAAAAACTTTATTGAGGTGGGACGCTGATGGATATACGTATAACACCCACTAAACTTTCCGGCGAAATTCGCGCGATTTCGTCAAAATCCGATGTGCACAGACTGCTGATTGCATCAGCACTCGCCAAAGGCGAAACCAAAATTACATTTACCACGCTTTCCGACGATATAAAAGCAACCATGGACGTGCTTTGCACCATGGGCGCAAAAATTGAGCTTTCGGGCAATGACGGCGCCTACACCGCCACGGTTTGCGGCATAGAAGAAATGCCACGCGGAGTAACCCTCGATGCAAACGAGTGCGGTACTACCGCAAGGCTTATTTTGCCGATAGCGGCGGCTCTTTGCGACTCTTTTACGCTAACGGGCAAAAACGGACTGAAAAAACGTCCCTTTGCGGGGTTGTGCGGATGCATGGAGCAAAACGGCACCGCTTGCTCGGACACATTTTTACCGATTACCACAAGCGGAAAGCTCAAAAGCGGAACATACAAAATCCGAGGCGATATCAGCTCGCAATACATAAGCGCGCTGCTCTTTGCACTCCCGCTTCTTGACGGTGACAGCGAAATCGTAATCAATAATCAAATCTCCTCAATCGGCTACATCGCCATGACGTTTCGCACGCTCACCTTGTTCGGAATTATTTTTGAAAGAACAAACAACGGCTTTTTAATAAAAGGAAATCAGCAATATAGATCTTGCGGTGCATACACCGCCGAGGGTGACTGGTCCAATGCGGCATTCTGGCTTTGCGGCGGCGCAATGGGCGGCGATATCACCGTGACAGGGCTTGATATAACTTCATTCCAACCTGATTGCATGCTTTTAAATATATTGAACCGCGTCTGTGCAAGAATTGCAAACGAAGAAAACGGTGGTATCAACACTAAAAAATCCATACTCAGGAACGCCGCGCTTGATGGCGACAGCCATCCCGATTTAATTCCGATTGTAGCAACAATGCTCTCCCTTTCCATTGGCGATAGCCGGATATACAATGCAAAACGCTTAAGAATTAAAGAAAGCGACCGTATTGCAACCACAACCGCAATGCTGAAAGCACTCGGTGCCGATATCAAGGCAACTGATGACGGCTTTTTGATATGGGGAGTTGACCGCTTTATCGGCGGCGAGGTTGATGCGGCAAATGACCACCGCATAGCAATGTGCGCGGCAATTGCCTCGCAATGCGCCGTTGGCGACGTGATAATCCGCGGCGCGGAATGTGTAAACAAATCATATCCCACATTTTTTGAAGACTTTAAAAAACTCGGAGGAAAGTTCGATGTCATCAATGGGTAACAAAGTTAAAATTGAGATCTTCGGCGAATCGCACTCTGCCGAAATCGGAATGACTATGACGGGTTTTCCTGCCGGAAAAAGAATAGACGAAGACGAACTATACCGATTTATGCTTCGACGCGCGCCCGGCCGCAACGCGACAAGCACGCCGCGCAAAGAAGCAGATGTACCCGAATTTATCTGCGGAATTGTTGACGGAATTACCACCGGCGCACCGATAACCGCTATAATAAGAAATACAAACCAACATTCAAAGGACTACGAAAAACTGCGAAACACTCCTCGCCCCTCCCATGCAGACTTTGCGGCGGCGGTGAAATACAGCGGTGCAAACGATATTCGCGGCGGCGGCGCATTTTCCGGCAGAATGACCGCCCCAATTTGCATCGGCGGCGGCATTGCAAAACAGTTTTTAAGCACCGAACTCGGCATAAAAATCGGCGCTCATGCGCTTGCGATCGCAAATATCTATGACGATGCATTTGATATGACAAATCCTGTTGATATCTGCGTAGCCGAAGACAAAGATTTTCCCACAATTTCCGACGATGCCGGCAAAAAAATGCAAGAAGCCATACTCAAAGCAAAAGCTGACGGCGATAGCGTCGGCGGTATAATCGAATGTGCAATAACTGGCGTACCGGTTGGATACGGCGGCCCGCTTTTTGATGGAATTGAAAGTAAAATTGCGGCGGCAATGTTTGGTATTCCTGCGGTGAAGGGCGTTGAATTCGGCAGCGGCTTTGAGTGTGCAAAAATGCGCGGCAGCGAACACAATGATGCCTTTTTATATGAGGGCGAAAAAGTGGTTACAAAAACCAACAATTCCGGCGGAATACAGGGCGGCATAACAAACGGAATGCCGATAATTTTCCGCGTGGCAATAAAGCCCACTCCGTCAATCGCAAAGCCGCAAAGCACTGTTAATCTCGAAACTAAAGAAAACGTAACCCTGGAAATCGGCGGCAGACATGACCCCTGCATAGTCGCAAGAGCAGTCCCTGTAATTGAAGCTGCGGCGGCACTGTGCCTACTTGATCTTTTGGAGGAAAAATAAAATGGACATGAAAGAGATTCGCGAGAAAATCGACTCGCTTGACGATACAATAAAAAAGGCTTTTGAAGAACGCATGGCACTCTGTGCCGACATGGCGGAGTACAAAAAAGCAAACGATTTGCCGATATTTTTCCCTGCACGTGAGCGCGAGATAGTTGCGCGCCTCACAAGGGACATGGACAGCGGCATGGCAACCTATACAAAAGTGCTTTACAACACGCTTTTTGAGGTTTCGCGCTCGTTTCAGAACAAACGTATTTCAAGCGGCGGCAGACTCAGCAATATGATAAATTCAGCGATTGAAAACACTGCTCATGACCTGCCAACCACCTGCACAGTAGCGTGCCAGGGCACCGAGGGTGCAAACTCGCAAGCCGCGGCAGAAAAGCTTTTCTCCATTCCGAGCATAATGTTTATGGGCAGCTTTGAGGGAGTTTTCAACGCAGTAGCAAAGGGCTTTTGCCGCTACGGTATCCTCCCCATTTCAAACAATCTCCACGGCTCGGTCACCGAGGTCTATGACCTGATGAAAAAGCACAAATTTTACATTGTAAAAAGCATCAAACTCCGCGTGGAGCACGTTCTTGTCGCTAAAAAAGGCACAGCACTCTCCTCTGTAAAAGAAGTGTTCTCTCATCCGCAGGCAATCGGTCAATGCTCTGCATTCCTCAACTCCCTCGGTGTTAAAGTAACCGAGTGCGCCAACACCGCAATTGCGGCAAAAATGGTTTCTGAAAGCGACCGCAGCGACGTTGCCGCTATATGCAACCCCTCAGCGGCTTCACTGTACAATCTCAAACAAATTGCAGAAAATATCGCCGACAGCGACAACAATTATACACGTTTTATCTGCATCTCCAAGGATCTTGAAATCTACCCCGGCGCAAATAAAACAAGTATTATGTTTACCCTGCCACACACTCCCGGCTCTCTCTTTTCAATCATTGCAAAATTTGCGGCTCTCGGCGTAAACTTTTCTAAAATCGAAAGTCGCCCCATTCCCGGAAAAGATTTTGAATATATGTTCTACCTCGATTTTGATGCATCCCTGTACGCCGACGGTCTGCTTGAAACGCTCGACCTTTTCGATGCCGAATATGACGGCGGCACATTCCTCGGCTGCTATTCGGAAATATAAAACACTTTAACTTAGGATTAATTTATGCAATATGGGCTTCTTGGGGAGCATCTTCCCCACTCACATTCGCCAAAAATTCACTCCTTGCTTGGGAACAGCCAGTACACCCTTTTTGAAAAAGGAGCGGATGAGGTTTACGACTTTCTGAAAGAGAGAAAGTTTCAGGGCATCAATGTCACCATTCCATATAAAAAGACCGTCATGCCGCTTTGCGATGTGCTCGACGGCGCGGCTATTGAAATTGGCGCGGTAAACACCGTTGTCAACTGCAATGGTACGCTTTTTGGCTGCAACACCGATTTTGACGGCTTTATCTTTATGTGCAACCGCGCAAATATTGCGTTTAAGGGTAAAAAAGTGCTCATCCTAGGTACGGGCGGCACATCGCACACCGCTTTTGCTGCTGCAAAAAAGCTGGGCGCTGCAGAAATTGTCAGCGTGAGCCGCAAGGGCGAGATCAACTATGAAAACGTCTATGAAAAAGCGGAAGATGCCGAAATCATCATAAATACCACTCCGGTTGGTATGTATCCAAATATCGGCGAAAAGCCAATCGAGCTTTCGCGCTTTGCAAAGCTTTCGGGTGTTGTTGACGTAATCTACAACCCACTGCGCACACGCCTTGTCTGCGAGGCAAAAAGCCTTGGAATACCTGCCACCGGCGGACTGACCATGCTTGTGGCGCAGGCGGCATTTGCCGACAAATATTTCAGAGGGGTTACCCATAGCGGCGGCGAAATTGTTAATCTTACCAACCGCATGCACACCTCTGTTGAAAACATAGTGCTTATCGGCATGCCGGGCTGCGGAAAATCCACCGCCGGCAAAATCGCCGCCAAACAGCTTGGACGTGAGTTTTTTGACATTGACAAGCTCATTGTTGAGCGCGAGGGTATGCAAATACCTGATATTTTTGAAAAGCACGGAGAAGACTACTTCCGTAATGTTGAAAGCGAAGTAACCAAAGAGGTCTCGGCAAAAGGCGGAGTTGTCATTGCCTGTGGCGGCGGCACCGTTTTGCGCGAGGAAAACCGAATTTCACTTTGTCAAAACGGAAAAGTATTCTACATCAAGCGCAACCTTGAAAACCTTGCAAAAAGCGGCAGACCTCTCTCGCAGGGGGTGGGCGCACTCGAAAAGCTTTATGAAGTGCGGAAACCCATTTACGAGGGCTTTGCAGATGTAACCATAGATCCGTGCAAAACGGTTGAAGAATGCGTTGCCAGAATTATAGGAGACTTTAAAAAATGAAAATTCTTGTTATAAACGGTCCTAATATCAATATGCTCGGCATTCGCGAGCCGGATATCTACGGAAAAAATACATATGATGACCTTGTTGAAATGATTGCAGAGCACTGCGACAAAAAGGACATTGAAGTTGACTTTTTTCAGTCAAATCACGAGGGCGAAATCGTTGATGAAATACAAAGCGCATACGGTGTCTTTGACGGCATCGTGATTAACCCGGCGGCATACACCCACACAAGCGTAGCAATTCTCGATGCGCTGAAAGCTGTGGCGATTCCCACAGTGGAGGTGCACATATCAGATATCAACGAGCGCGAGGAATTCCGCAAATTCTCATACGTTTCCCTGGTGGCAAAAAAGACCATAGCAGGCAAAGGATTTGACGGATATCTCGAAGCGGTGGATTATTTTGCATAATAAAAAGGAACGCATAAGCGTTCCTT
>SVRG01000059.1 GCA_015064965.1 Oscillospiraceae bacterium | reverse complement strand
GCCCCTCCTCCGTCCCTTGTAAATATATTCAAGGAACTGAACTCCGACCTCGGGCTCCCTATTCCAAAAAGTGGCAACCTCACAAAGTGGGCTGAAAACGGAGTGTTGCTGCTCAACACCGTACTTACAGTGCGCGGCGGCGCGGCGACAAGTCACCGCGGCAAGGGGTGGGAACAATTTACAGACCGCATTATTGAGCTGCTCAACATGCGCGAAGAACCAATAGTATTTTTACTTTGGGGCGGATTTGCAAAAAGCAAGGCATCGCTTATCACAAACAAAAATCACCACATTCTCACCGCGGCTCATCCGTCGCCCCTATCGGCTTATAACGGATTCTTCGGTTGCAAGCATTTTTCAAAAGCAAATGCACTGTTAAAAGAGCCGATAGACTGGTCTTTATAATAAAAAGAGGAAAACTTTTTAAAAAGTTTTCCTCTTTTTTAAAATACAAGCTGAACAAGCAACATATATGCTGCAGTACCGCAAATAATACTGAGCAAAGTATTGCGCCTCCACAAATGCACAAGCACGACCAATGCGACTGCAATCAACTCAGGAATTCCGTGCGGCGCTGCGACAAAAGAAACGCCCTTCAAGCAATAAACACAAAGCATACCCATAACTGAAAATGGCAACACCTTGCCAAGATATGCTATAAACTTTGGCGTTTCTCTGCCCGAAAAGACAACAAACGGCAAAAATCGGGTAAAGGCAGTGACAAGCGCAATTACTGCAACAAGCGCGCCCGAATGCATAATCTCACTCATTTTTCTTCTGCCTCCCCTCTCACAACTTTAAGTACAGAAAGCGCGGCGGTAATCAAAACCATGGCAGGAATGAGAAAATCGTCCTTGCCAAACAAAACAAGACACAAAACCGATGCGCAAACACCTACCATAGCCGGAATATGATCCTTTGTGTTCTTCCATTGTTCTACAAAAACCGTGACAAAAAGCGCAGTCAAGGCAAAGTCAATTCCCTCAGTTGAAAACGGTATAATCTGCCCTAAAAGCGAGCCGATAACACTGCCGCAAATCCAGTATATGTGATCAAACACCGACACAAAGAGATAATAACGCTTGCTTTTTTCTCCGCTGCAAACAAGCGAATACGTTTCATCGGTAAGTGCAAATATAAGATAGGGCTTTCGCGCGCCGGTGCCCTTGTAGCGGTCAACCATAGAAATTCCGTAAAAAATATGGCGCGCATTGACCATAAGAGTGGCAATTGCAGCGCTGATAAGCGAAGCTCCGCCCGCAAGGAGGTCAACTGCAAGGTACTGCATTGAACCTGCATAAATCAATGCACTCATCGCAAGTGTCCACCATACGCCAAAACCGTTTGAATGCATGACTATTCCAAAACCCATGCCGAGCACCATATATCCCGAAAGCACAGGAATAGTGTCGCGCAAAGCGCGTTTGATTTCGTTTTTCATATTTACTCCAAAAAAGGGCGCCAAGGCGCCCTTTTTATTTGTTTATTCACCAAGATAAGCCGCACGGATACGCGGATCGCTCAAGAGATCGCTTGCCTTGCCTTCCATAACGATGTTACCTGTTTCGAGAACATACGCGCGGTCAGCGATAGAAAGCGCCTTTTTCGCATTCTGCTCAACGAGAAGAACTGTTGTACCTTCCTTGGAAACCTCTTCAATAATCTTGAAAATTTCATTTACAAGGAGGGGAGAAAGTCCCATCGAAGGCTCATCCATAAGAATAATCTTTGGGTTTGACATGAGCGCTCTGCCCATTGCAAGCATCTGCTGCTCACCGCCCGAAAGAGTACCTGCAATTTGATTTTTGCGTTCCTCAAGGCGGGGAAAATGCCTGTAAACGTACTCAAGATTTTCCTCAATCTTTTTCTTATCCGTCATGGAAAATGCGCCGAGCTTTAAGTTATCAAGCACTGTGAGCTGCTGGAAAACTCTGCGTCCCTCCGGAACATGTGCCATGCCGAGATAAACAATCTTGTGTGCGGGTGTTTTGGTAAGATCCTTACCCTCAAAAATAACGCTGCCGCTTTTGGGAGCAATAAGACCGGTGATGGTGTGCAAAATGGTTGTTTTGCCGGCACCGTTTGCACCGATAAGCGCGATAACTTCGCCCTCATTTACCTCAAATGAAACGCCCTTAATGGCATTTATCATGCCATAATATACTTGAATATTATCTACCTTTAACATCATTCGTCCTCCCCGATATAAGCAGTAATAACGCGTGGATCGTGAAGAACCTCTGCGGTTTCGCCGCTTGCAAGTTCCTGACCGAAGTTGAGCACGGTAACCTTTTCGCAAATACCGCCGACAAGCTTCATATCATGCTCAATAAGAAGAATCGTCATATCAAAGTTATCGCGGACAAAGCGAATGGTGTTCATAAGTTCTTCGGTTTCATGAGGGTTCATACCTGCCGCAGGCTCGTCAAGCAAAAGAAGCTTGGGGTTGGTTGCCATTGCACGTGCAATTTCAAGCTTTCTCTGCTTACCGTAAGGCAGATTGCATGCGAGAGTATTTCTCTCTTCTTTAAGTCCGAAAATATCAAGAAGTTCTTTTGCTCTGTCCCTCATCTTCTTTTCCACTGCAAAATGCTTTGGAAGACGAAGCATACTTGTAAAAGGAGAGCACTTATATTCCGGAAGATTATTGAGTGCAACCATAACATTGCTGATAACTGTCATGTTGTTAAAAAGACGAATGTTCTGGAAGGTTCTCGCAATACCCTTGCGGTTGATGATCTCTTGCTTTTTGCCGGTGAGGTCCTCGCCATCGAGATAAAACTTTCCGGTTGTAGGCTGATAAACGCCGGTCAAGAGATTGAAAATTGTTGTTTTTCCGGCACCGTTAGGTCCGATAAGACCGTAGAGGTCGCCTTTGTTGATTGTAATATTTACGTTTTGCGCAGCCTTAAGACCACCAAAGGAGATACCGAGATTTTCGGTTTTAAGCATTACTTCGCTCATTATTTGTTTCCTCCTTTGTCGTTTGCGCTGATGTCACCGTGGATACTTGCATCCGAATCAGGAGCCATGTCCGTAGAAAGAAGAGCATCCATCTTGATCTTTGTAGGAACTCTCGCCCACTTTGCCTCGTCATCTTTACGGTCGGAGGCATCGTGTTTACGGAAGCGTTCCATAAATGCACTGATACTGTAACGTTCTCTGAAACTCTTGAGAGCCGGAGCGTTGCTGAAAACTACAACTACAATGAGGATGGCTGCATACACAACATTCTTAAGCGAAGCAAGGTCGCCGGAGAGTTGGCTTTGAAGCACAAAGTTGATGCCGGTGATAAACACTGCGGAAATAATTGAGCCGGTGATTGAGCCCATGCCGCCGAGAACTACCATAACGAGGATCTCGATAGAGTAGTTGTATGAGAAGAATGAATAAAGAACAGGGGTTGTGGTATGCGCATAAATTACGCCTGCGCATCCTGCAAAGAATGCTGCAACGATAAATACAAACAACTTGTAAAATGTTACGTTGATACCCATCGCCTTTGCAGCGATTTCATTATCGCGGATGGCGGTAATTGCTCTGCCGTGCTTACTCTTAACAAGATTTTGCACAAGTATAAGCATTATAATAGCCACAACAAATACAACAATAAAAAGTGTGGGTTCTTTTCTGGTATCGTATTTAAGAGTACCTGTAGTAAGACCTCTTGCACCACCAAAAACCTTTTGGTTCATGAAGATGTTTCTCACGATTTCGCCGAAAGCAAGTGTTACAATAGCAAGATAGTCGCCCTTGAGTCTGAGGGATGGCAAACCGATGATGAAACCAAAGAGGGCTGCAAAAGCACCGCCGATAAGCATTGCGATAATGAGCACAAGCAGCTTCATATCGGGCATTGCCTGCTTTAAAAGCACCGCGCAAAGACCGCCGATATAAGCACCTACGCACATAAAGCCCGCATGACCAAGACTGAGCTCGCCAAGGAAGCCTACTACAAGGTTAAGAGAAACTGCAAGGATAATGCCATAGCCCATCTGCGCAAAAAGCTGCGCAGTAGAAGGACGGAGACTTCCGGTGAGATGCATTATAACACCGAAAAGCAACAACGCACCAACGAGAGCATAGTTTATGAAATGTTTTATTTTAAATTTTTTCATATCCAACTACCATTCCTTAACTTAAACTTTCTCTCTGGTGATTTTTCCGAGAAGACCTGTAGGCTTAACAAGAAGAATTACGATAAGCAAGCTGAACTTGATTGCAACAGTGTATGACGAAAGAGGTGAAGCAAGGCAAAGTTTTTCAACCACGCCAAGAAGAATTCCGCCCACCATTGCACCGGGAATTGAACCGATACCGCCGATAACCGCTGCGGTAAATGCAGTGATACCGGGCATTGCGCCAAGCGTGGGCTCGGCGTTGGGGATCTGGAACAAATAAAACATTCCGGCAAATGCAGCAAGTGCCGAACCAACTGCAAATGTTACGGTGATAATTCCGTTTACGTTAATACCCATGAGTACTGCAGCTCCTCTGTCCTCGGAAACCGCAAGCATTGCTCTACCGGTCTTTGTACATTTGATAAAAAGAGTAAGAGCAACCATTATGATAACGCCGCAAACAAGTGTTACTGCAGCGCCGGTAGTAATACCGATATCATTGAGGAAAGGTATTTTGGGAAGTTGTCTCCATGCAGAAGAAACAGGTCTCGGCTGCGAACCAAAAACAAGCTGCGCAATACCCTGTAGGAAATAGCTTACACCGATTGCAGTGATAAGTACCGCAAGGGGAGATGCTCCTCTGAGCGGCTTATATGCTACTTTTTCTATCACAATGCCTAAAACAGTACACAAAACAATTGATGCGACAATTGCAACAATCGGCGAAACCGAATATGAAAGTGTCATAACGATTGCGTATGCACCAACCATAATTACATCACCGTGTGCAAAGTTAAGCATCTTTGCAATACCATAAACCATTGTATAGCCCAAAGCAATAAGAGCATATATACTTCCTAAGCTAAGTCCGTCTATCAATGTTATCATAATCATTGCTCCTAACCTTTTTATTCTCGCGAATAAAAATAAGTTTAAATACAAATTTGGTTGGACACGGTTCCGTGCCCAACCAAAGCCGTAGTAAGTAAAGTGAATTACTTGTTAAGTTCGATAATTACAGGAACCTTGGTAGCTGCACCGCTTGCGTCCCAAGTCATAGCACCTGTTACACCGTTGTAAGAGAAAGTATCTGCAGTGATGGTTGCCTTTACAGTTTCGCAAAGAGTATCAGGGTCGATAGTAACATCGTTAACGCCTGCAGCCTTCATTGCTTCGTAAATAGCCATAACTACATCGTAGCCGTCAGCAGCAAACTGGTCGGGCTTTACGCCGTATGCAGCTTCATAAGCAGATACGAACTCTGCAACATTTGCATCAGCGCTGTTAACGTCGAAAGGAGTGATGTACTTGATGGTGTTGGTAACAGTTTCGTCGATCTGACCGGCAACACCGTCAAGACCGTCGCAACCGAAGAGAACTGCATCGCAGCCCTTTGCTACTGCAGCCTTTGCAATAAGACCTGCTTCAGTGTAGTAGATGGGGAGGAAGATAACATCGCAGTCCTTGAGTGCTTCTACCTGAGTGGAGAAGTCGAGCTTGTTTTCTGCGTTGAAGGTCTTAGTGGTATATTCAACATTGAGTTCCTTCATCTTTGCGTCAAATGCTTCGTAAATACCGCTGGAGTATGTATCACTCTCGTCATAGATCGCACCGATCTTAGTGAAGTTAGCGGTGAGTTCCTGTGCAGCGAGGATACCCTGGTCAGGGTCGCCAAAGCATACGCGGAATGCGTTGGGCTCTGCAATGCAGATATCTGCAGAAGCAGAAGGAGTCATAAAGAAGAGGTTGTCGCTTGCAGCCTTTGCAGCAAAAGCTTCGCAAGAGCCGGAAGTAACGGAACCGAAGGAGATCTGCATACCTGCTTCGAAGAGCTGGTCATAAGCAGTGGATGCCTTGTCTGCAGCAGCCTGGTCGTCCTTGATGTCAAACTTGAAGTTTACACCGTTGAGACCGCCGTTTGCATTGATCTTTTCAACAGCGAGCTTAGCGCCGTTCTGTACGGAGATACCGTAGCTGGAAGCATCACCGGTAAGGGGGCCTGTGCCGCCGATGAAATACTCAGTGTTGTTTGCAGCATAGTTGTTTGCTGCGTTTTCGCCGCACGCTGCAAAGCAGAATACTACAACTACAGCAAGCATAATAGCTAAAAGCTTTTTCATGATTTTTCCTCCATAGAAAGAGTTTTTAAATGAAATTTGCTAACCGTTTTATGCTTTTTTCGGTTAGCATATGTTTATATTAACCTAAAACACAAAAAATGTCAACAAAAAACTTCTCATTAAATGCCAAAATACCAAGTCCAAGCACCGATTTTTTTGTGCATTTTCAACATTTTTAAGCGTTTTTTCTATCTATTTATAAGTTTTTTAAGCCTTGACACTTCACCCATAAGCATTACAGTACCCTCGGAGGTGAAAACATAGTCTGGACTTACGTTTGGATCAAGACTTGCGTCTTTTGCCTTTTTGATACCGAGAATGTTTGCTCCGTAGTGATGACGGACATTTACCTCACGCACACTCTTGCCCACCCATTCTTCGGGAATTTTAATCTCGAAAATCGAATGGTTTTCCATGAGTTCAATGCATTCAAATACGGATTCTCTGCCATAGATGTTTGCAATGCGTGCGCCTGCATCCCGCTCCGGAAAAACGACCTTGTCTGCACCAAGGCGAAGCAGTAGCTTTTCATGCATATCGCTTCCTGCCTTTGCATATACGCATTTTGCGCCGTGGTCCTTGAGGAGAGTTACCGCAACGAGTGAGTTCTGAAGATTTTCGCCGATAGTGACAAACACGATATCAAAATCCTCAACACCAAGCGAACTGATAAACTTTTCGCTTGTACAATCGCCTATCTTGGCACCTGCCGCATATTCGATCACATGATTTATTTTTTCTTCATCAGTATCGCACACAACGACCTGATTTCCAAGTTCAGAGAGAGGTTTTACCATGGCAGAACCAAATCTGCCAAGTCCGAGAATAAGTATATTTTTCATTTAAATCTCCTTATCCGACAGTAATATTTTCCGCAGGATAGCGATATGCACTGTCACTTTTTTTACCTGTGAGTGAAAGAAGCACCGTGATGCCGCCAACACGTCCTATAAACATCAATACTATAACGATTATTTTTGATGTTTCGCTAAATGTTGGGGTGAGCGAAAGACTGAGCCCGACTGTTGCAATTGCAGAAAATGTTTCAAACAGACATGCAACTATGTCCGCTCCCTCGATTGCACTTATTGCAATTCCTGCGCAAAGTGCCAGTCCGAGATACAGAACAAATACCGCGACGGCAGTACGCTGAACATTTTTTTCAATGCGTCTGCCAAACACCTCGACATCTTCTTTGCCGCTGAAAATAGAGCGTACAAAGAGTATCAGTACTGCGAAAGTAGTGGTCTTGATTCCTCCTGCCGTGGATGCCGGAGAGCCGCCGATAAGCATAAGCACTATCATCAGCATCTGCGCAGCACCGCCGATATTGACAAGATCGACTGTATAAAAACCCGCGGTTCTTGCAGTTACGGACTGAAAAAACGACGCCGTCACTTTTTCAGATAGCGACAAGTCAGCTGCAGCCGCACTATTATTAAATAAAATGAAGAAAAGTATCGCACCGCCAAGTACAAGCCATGTAGTTGTAACAAGTACAATTTTTGAATGCAACGACAGCTTTGAAAAGCGGAATTTGCACTTTAGCAAGTCGAGCCATACAAAAAAGCCGAGTCCGCTGAAAACTATCAACGCACAAATTACAATATTAAAATAAATATCACCGCAATAAGCAGTAAGCGATGAACCGCCGTTATATCCCATGAGGTCAAATCCGGCATTGCAAAACGCGCTTATCGAATGAAAAAACGAATACAACACCCCACGCAACACTCCAAAATCAGGAATGAACACGGGCATTAGCAAAAGTGCGCCGCAAAGCTCGACTATTAAAATACCTGCCGCAATAAAACGTGTCATTTTTACAAGTCCGCTAAGCGAATCAGCGCCCATTGTTTCCTGGAGCATAAACACTCCCTTGACACCGATTTTAGCACCAAGCACGGACAAAAAATACATTACAAGTGTAATAATTCCGATGCCGCCGATCTGGATAAGCGCAATTATAACCGCTTGACCAAAAGGCGACCACATAGAATAGGTGTCACCGACAACAAGCCCGGTAACGCAGGAGGCGCTTGTCGATGTAAACAGTGCGTCAATAAATGAAACTTCGCCGCCTCTTGAAGCTATCGGGAGTGACAAAAGTACTGCACCGATAAGTGTCACCGCAGCAAAGCTGAGTGTTATTATCTGCACCGGAGAAAGTTTTTTCTTTTTTACCATCGGTTTTCTCACTTCTTTAATTTTTCAAGAATCTGCTCAAAATAATCCGGCAGTGGACTTTCAAATGTCATAATTTCTCCGCTTCGTGGATGCGTTAAAGTAAGTCGGTATGCGTGAAGCGCCTGCCCTGAAAGCAGTTCCTTGTTCTGCTTTTCAAACTTTGTGTTTCCGCCGCCGTAAACCGTATCGCCGGCAAGCGGATGCCCCATCGAAGAAAGATGAACGCGAATCTGATGTGTTCTGCCGGTTTCAAGTTTTACCTTAAGCAATGTAAAACCGTCAAACCGCTCTGCAACCGTATAATGCGTAATAGCCTCGCGGCCGTCGGCAACAATTGCCATTTTTTTGCGGTCACGCGGATTTCTGCCAATCGGCTTATTTACCGTTGCGCCGTCATCCTTGAAGTTTCCGACGGCTATCGCCATATATTCGCGATCAATACTGTGGGTTTTAAGGCCCTCCGAAAGTATATTATGCGCAAAATCGTTTTTGGCAATTACCAAAAGTCCGCTTGTGTCCTTGTCAATGCGATGAACAATGCCCGGACGTCGCTCGCCACCAATACCGGAGAGCCGCTCGCCCATGTGAAAAAGCAGTGCATTTACCAGTGTGCCGTCTTCATTTCCAGCGGCGGGATGCACAACCATCCCCTTGGGCTTGTCTATAACCGCGATATCCTCATCCTCATAGACTATCGTAAGCGGAATGTCCTCAGGAAGAGTTTCTGTATCGCGTACGGGCGGAATATCCACCGAAACAGTGTCATTTTCTTTAAGTTTAAGGTTTTTTGCTACGGTTTTACCGTTGACAAGCGCAGCACCTTCTTCAATCAACCTTGCCGCAGCAGTTCTTGTAACGTCAAAGTAAAGCGACACAAACACATCCGCACGCATTCCCGCTTCGGTAGAGTTTACAATCCTTTCTTCGCTCATTTCTTTTTACCCTCGTGCGCATACTCAAGTATCACTGCAAGAATGATCAGTCCTGCGCCTACGCAAACTGCGCTGTCTGCGAAATTGAAAATCCATTTCCAAAAGCTAAAGCATCTGACATCAATAAAATCAACAACATATCCGAGTAAAATGCGGTCAAACATATTGCCGATGCCGCCGCCAATCACAAGAGAAAGCGAAAAACTGAATAGCTTATCCTCTCCTTTGAGATAAATCAGATAAACAAGCATTGCAACAATGCCGACTGTGGAGAGCGTCATAAAAATCCAGCGATGTTCACCGAGAAGTCCAAATGCCATGCCATCATTTTTTATAAATGTAAAGTTCAGAATCCCGTCAAGTATGGGCTTTGTCGCCCCCTCATAGAGTTCGCTTACCGCAATGTTATTAGCCGCGGCAATAACATCCATGGAATAGAGCTTTGTAAGCTGGTCAAAAGCGCATACAAGGAGAATTATAAAAAAATAAACTGTCATCTTTCACCTATTCGGAAAAGTGCGTTGGGCTTTTTGCGCCTTTTCCTTTCATAATATCACGGATCTCAGAGAAATCGTCCTCTTCGTTTTCGTATGTAACATCCACCATGTCATAGAGTTTGCGCGTGTTCGCCTTTGGAAAAACAAGTGTGCCGATATCTACCTCTGTTTCAACTAAAGGTTCTTCTTTAGGCTCAGTCACCTCGGGCTCTTTCTCCTTTGGCGGCTCTGCTTTTAGAGGTTCGGTGGGTTTTACCGCTTCTTCATAAGGTACGGGGGACTCTTCTTTTATCTTTGCAAGTGCCCTTGCAGTATCTGCGACAATTGTACGGAAGCGCGTTTCAAAATCGGCACATTCATTTGCAAGCGCTTTGGCCTTTCTTTCTTCCTCGTCACACACTGCCTTGACCTTTGCAAGCAATTCTCTGCCCCTTGCATCTGCCGTGGCAATGATTTTTTCTGCAACTGCATTTGCCTCGTCCATACGTGCCTGTGCCTTTGCTTCTGCTTTTGATATAGTTTCAGATGCGTGCGAGGCTGCTGAGCGTTGCTGTACCTCTGCTTCTATGCGCGCCGCGCTTGCAATGTCCGCCGCTTCTTTTTTTGCAGTGGCAACTATGATCTGTGCTTCTTCTTTAGCAGCTTCAAGCAAACGATATGTCTCCTGCTCTTTCTGTCTTATTTCCTCGCCCTTGCCCTCAAAAGCGGAAAGCTTTGCGCGCAGAGCCGATAAGACCTGCTCCTCTTCACGGAGAAGCGGCAGTATTTCCGCAAGAAATGCATCAACCTCTCTTGTGGTATATCCACCAACGCTTTTTGTAAATTTTAAATTTTTAACTTTATCGGATAATGTCATATTTCTCTCCTAAATAAACCGCTTTGCAACAAGGCGAAGTCTGCCTTTCTTTGTCAAATCGGCAACAGAAACTATCAAAAACTTTCCGATACCGCGTACGCTGATATGGTCATTTTCGCACACCGGCGCGCTTACCTCGGTTGCAGTTTCATAATTATGCTCAATGTCGCCCGCAAGGACCCTTTCCTTGGCGGTCTCGCGCGAAAGATTGCACAGGGCTGCGATAACGCAGTCAAGCCTGTCGGAGGCAACAGTATCGGTTATTTCTTTATACTTTTGCTCAACTTTGTATCCGCTAGGCAGTACGGTGCGCGTAATCTTAACGCGGTCACGTGCGATTCTTATGCCGCCCGTTTCAAGAAAATCGCCTTCTGTGAGGAAGCGCGCCGCGCTTTTGTTTACGAAAATATATGCAGAAAAGTCATCAATCGGCGCAATATCACCGACAGCACTGCGGTCAAGTCCAAGTGACAGAATTCCGCCAAGGTAGTCGCGGTGCGAAAAATCGCGAAATCCGCCGCCGCTTATCTTGAGTGCGCAAATATCGCCGAATGCATCATCGCCTAAAAAGGCAAGCGCCGCACTGTAGAGGTCGCCGCCCTCGGCAATATCTGAAATATATTCGGGAAATGCAAAAAGTTTTTTGCGCTGCGCACCTTCTGCTCCACCGAAAAACAATGCTCTGTGAGAAAGCCCCTTCATGCGGATAAATTCGCCGAGAAAATACTGCTCGGCAGGATTTAAAAATGCGGTTGAAACTATATCGCCTTTTGCGCGGTCAAAGGCATCAAGCGCCTTGCCGCATAAAAGCTTAAACTCTTCGCTGTTTCTGTAAGACATAAAACAATCTTGAGAACCTTTTAAGGAAAGGTCATCAAACTCTCCAAACCTTTTTATAAAACCATTTCAAACAGTTTATGCAAAAATATTCTGTGGCAAGACAAAGGCTATCTTAAGCGATAGTCAAGCCACTTTTGAGAAGCAACGCCGCCATGGAAGATTTTTTGCCAAACTAATAAATACCGCACCGCAATACGCGGTGCGGTATTCTTTTTAAAATTATTCAGCGGTTTCTTCTGCAGGCTGTGAAGCCTTCTGCTTGATCTGTCCCTCACTTACGTCAACATTTGAAGGAGTTACAACATATGCACTTGTAGCAACCTTCTTGATGTTGCCGCCGATGGAATAAGCAACACCGGTGAGGAAGTCAAGAATTCTTCTTGCAGCCTCTTTATTGGTGTCCTCAAGATTAAGAACAACGGTGCGCTTGGAAAGAAGATGGTCTGCAACCTGTGCAGAATCCTCAAAGCTCTGGGGCTTAACTACCTTAAGCTCAATTGCACTGCCGCCGCCCATAATGTCATATCCGCCGCCGCCAATTGTAGCACTGTTGTCCTGTGCATCGATATCGGTATCTACATCATCATAGTAACCGTCTTCGTCTGCCTCATCATACACATAACCGCCCTGATCATATGTATCCTTTGAAAACTTTTCTTTGATATCTCCGAAAAAGCTCATTCTTTTTTCCTCCGAAACGATATATATAATTTTATTTTTTTACTTTTGAAAAGCCGCTCTGCCCACGCGAATGAGATTTGCGCCCTCGGCAAGTGCCGCCTCAAAGCTTTCACTCATACCCATGGATAAAACTTTCCTATTTACATTATGAAGTTTTTTTTCGCAAATGTCAATAAAAATATCATAACTTTCTTTAAAATATTTACGATATTCGGCAATTTCCGTGCATTTTGGCGCCATTGTCATAAGTCCGCACACCCGGATATGGGTAAATCCGGCAAGCGAATCAATAAATTCATGTACTTTGGTTTTATCTATACCGCCCTTGGCTTCTTCATCGCCTATATTGACC
>SVRG01000058.1 GCA_015064965.1 Oscillospiraceae bacterium | reverse complement strand
CCTGCAACCCGTCAATCGGCGGCACCGGCAAAGGTCACCTAGTTTATGAAATAGACGCACTCGGCGGAGAAATGGGCAAAGCTGCGGACAAAGTAACTCTCCAAAGCCGCACTTTGAACCTTGGCAAAGGCGCCGCAGTTCACTCAAAGCGAATTCAGGCAGACCGCACAAAGTACCGCGCCATAATGAAGCAGACGCTTGAAAACACCGACAACCTGCGCCTTATCCAAAGCGAGGTTGTAAAAATCGAAACCAAGGAATCGGACAACGGCAAAAAAATCACCGCGCTTATTACATCGCTTGGCGAAAGATGGCAAGTTGATGCGGCAATAATCTGCACCGGCACATACCTTTCAAGCGAGATCTTCGTTGGCGACATCTCGCAAAAGAGCGGTCCTGACGGACTTATGGGCGCGGAGGGACTTTCAGACTCGCTACGCGAAAACGGCGTTACGCTCATGCGATTCAAAACGGGCACTCCGGCACGTGTAAAGCGCGCCACCATTGACCTTGACCGTCTTGAGGTGCAGCCGGGCGAAGACGAGATCACCCCCTACTCCACAGAAACCGACGAGCACATTTTTGACAACTTAGAGCAGATTCCCTGCCATATCGTATATACAAATCAAAAAACCCATGAAATAATCAAATCCAATATAACGCGCAGCGCAATGTACTCCGGCAAAATCCACGGTACAGGACCGCGCTACTGCCCTTCAATCGAGGACAAGTTGACACGCTTTGCAGACAAGGAGCGCCATCAGCTTTTTGTTGAACCGATGGGAGAAAACACCGAGGAAATGTACATTCAGGGCTTTTCAACCTCACTTCCCACCGATGTTCAGTATGAGATGCTCCGCTCACTTGACGGCTTTGAGAAAGCCGAAATCATGCGCTATGCCTATGCAATAGAATATGACTGCGTTGACCCGACCGAGCTTTACCCGACGCTTGAGTTCAAAAACATCTCCGGTCTTTACGGTGCAGGACAGTTCAACGGCACGTCCGGCTATGAGGAAGCTGCCGCGCAAGGTCTTGTTGCAGGCATCAACGCAGCAATGAAAATTTTAGATAAAGAGCCACTCGTACTTACACGTGCAAGCTCATACATCGGTACGCTTATCGACGACCTTGTAACCAAGGGGACAAATGAGCCTTACCGCATTATGACCTCGCGCAGCGAATACCGCCTCATCCTCCGTCAGGACAATGCCGATGAGCGCCTTACCCCACACGGTCACAGAGTTGGTCTTGTATCGGATGAGCGCTACACCGCTTTTCTCGAAAAGCAGTCACAGATCGAAGGCGAAATCAAGCGCATTGAATCCACAAACCTTGGACCGAGCGAAAAACTCAACGCACTTCTGCGCTCGCGCGGTTCAACTGAAATTTCAAACGGAGTAAAACTCTCCGACCTGCTCCGCCGTCCCGAACTTTCATACGATATTCTCGCAGAGATCGACGAAAACCGCCCTCCCTTGCCGCGCTCCGTTCAAAAGAGCGCAGAAATACGTATAAAGTATGAGGGATATATCCGCCGCGAGCTTGCAGAAGTACAAAAACTGCAAAAGCTTGAAGAAAAACTGATTCCTGCCGATATTGATTATGACAAAATCAGCGGTCTCCGCATCGAAGCGCGCCAGAAACTCCAAAAGATCCGCCCGCTTTCAATCGGTCAGGCAATGCGTATTTCCGGTGTTAATCCCGCCGATATCTCCGTACTTCTTATCCGCTTAAGCGAGGTAAAAAATGAACAAAACTGAAATCGTATTGAATAAAGATGAATTTGCAAGCGAATATCGCCGCATCTTTGCGGAGAATAAGCTTGACGAGTTTATCACCGATGCGCTTTGCGACAAATTCTACGCTTTGACAGAATATATGCTTGCGCAAAACGCAGTGATGAACCTCACGGCCATTATTGAGCCAAGCGAGGTTATTTTAAAGCACTATGCCGACAGTCTGACCGTTTCAAAGTATATAGAAAGCGGCAAAACTGTTATTGATGTCGGCTGCGGCGCAGGATTTCCATCGCTTCCGCTTGCTATCGCGCGTCCCGACATTCAAATCACCGCTATTGACTCCACAGACAAGCGCATTGTATATGTCCGCGAGTGTGCTGCGCGGCTTGGACTTGACAATCTCACAGCAATTACCGCGCGTGCCGAGGATGCAGCATCCGGGGAAATGCGCGGAAAATACGACTACGCAACCGCGCGCGCAGTTGCAAGGCTGAATGTTCTTGCAGAATACTGCATTCCGCTTTTAAAGGTTGGCGGCGTATTTTTGCCGATGAAGGCAAAAAGCGGCAAAGAAGAGATGGAAGAGGCGAAAAATGCGTTTGACACGCTTCACGGTGAAGTGGTATCATTGGACATTTTTACGCTTGTTGATACAAAAGGCGATGGCGAACCGCAGTTAAGAATGATCGCTGAAATCAAAAAATGCGCTCCCACAGAAAAAATTTATCCAAGAAATAACTCACAAATCAAGAAAAAGCCGCTTTAAAATGCGGCTTTTTCCTTTTTATTTTTGCAAATGCCGCATTCCAAGCGCACTTTGCCGCTTTTTCGGCAAACAAGCGCAGGAAAAGACACGCACTTTTTCTTTTTTTATTTCCTATAAGAAAATATATCATGTCGGTACGGAGGAAATAAAAATGAACATATTACAAAACGTATTGCCTAAAATAGGACTTTCAAAAGTATCACAGTTTGACCGCATACATAAAATCCCGGTATGCCGTATACTGCCAAATCCGTCACAGCCGCGTAAATTTTTCGACTCAAACGAAACTCTCAGGCTTGCAGACAGCATAAGGATTCACGGCATTCTTCAGCCGCTTTGCGTGCGCAAGCCTGTAAGCACTGAGCCGCCCGAATGCTTTGAGGGAATGTATGAGCTCATCGCAGGAGAGCGGCGGCTTCGCGCCGCAAAATTGCTTGGACTTACAGAAGTGCCGTGTATAATAATCGAGGCGGACAGTTTAAGAAGTGCAGAACTTGCGATAATTGAAAATCTGCAGCGAGAAGATCTTAATATCTTTGAAGAAGCATCGGCAATTTCTGCGCTGATAACCCTGTATGGGCTTACACAGGAGGAAGTGGCGGCAAAGCTCTCGGCAAGTCAGTCATATGTTGCAAACAAGCTGCGCCTGCTTCGCTTTGACGAGTACGAGCAAAACATGATAGTAGAAAAACATCTCACCGAGCGGCACGCACGAGCCCTTTTGCGCATTGCCGATTTGAAAATGCGCCGCGCCGCGCTTGAAACCATAGTTGAGCGCGGTTACAACGTGGCAGACACCGAAGGCTTTGTCGCAAAGCTTATTGAGGACACATCGGCAGAAAAGCCAAAGCGCAAAAGCCGCGCCGCACTTGTCAAAGACATTCGCCTTTTTTACAACACGCTCGACCGTGCCGTTGACATTATGAAATGCGCAGGTATAAATGCAAGTGCAAGAAAGCGCGACCTCGGCGACACATATGAGATCACAGTAACGATACCGAAGTGCACAGAAGAATAAGATGCCGTATATTAACTTTTTCATTTTTTTGTTAACTTTTTGTTGGTTTTTGCGATTGGCTATTGCTTTTGTTTTTTAGTAATGTTAAATTAGAGGTAAGAAAAGCTTTGGAGGTAATCTTATGTACATTGTAAAGCAAGGCAACAGTTTTCCATTATCAGATTCTAAAGAAAATGCAATTGTTAAAATTTCTGCGCCGATAATTGAAGAAAACGGCAAAGAATTTACTTTGTCAGCCGTTGAAGAAGGCGAAGGATACATCGGCCACGGCTTCAGCGCAACAGAAAATGTTGAAGACTGCGGCAACGGTCTTTTCAAACTGACACGCACTGTTAAAAACGAGGGCTATACCACCCGAATTGTAAAGGTTATTTTTGAAAGCGTAACCGAATTTGTGCCTGCAAAATACCTCATCCCCTGCGTAAGCTACAACGGCAACAAATTTGGCGAGGGCAACGAGCCTAAAGGTCTTTATCACGCGAACGGCGAGCCGTGGATCCACTCATTTGAGCGCACACCTATTCCCTCTTGCTCGCTCACCGAAACAAAGGACGTTTCTGTTTCGCTTTTTGCATCCGCTGCTGATAAAGATAGCATGGTATCTTCTGTATCCATGCGCTATGCTGACGATGACAAGAGAATTTCTCAGCGTATCTACTGGCCCGTAACCGAGGCCCCCTTTACTTATCATGAAAATGACAAGTATAACGAGCCGCTTCATACATATGTGACACTTAACTGCGGCGATGAATTCACCGCTACTGTTTATATGCTTGCATCCGTTCCCATGTGGGAAAACTACGGCATCTGCCAGACTCTCGACCGTGTGCTTGAGCTCTTCCCCTTTACTCACGGCAAGAGCCGCACCACAGACGAAATCTGGCGTCTCGGTATGGCGTACAGCCGTTTCCTCCAGATGGAGTTTAGAGGCAAGCTTCTCTTCTCAAGCGGTATTCATCCCACTGAAAAAGGTCCTTACTTCGTACCTCATTTTGAGATTGGCTGGTGCGGTCAGAACATCATGAACGCGCGTATGCACGTTATCGAATATCTCCGCACGGGCGAAAAAGCACTCCTTGACAACGCTATCCGCGTTTGCGAAACCTGGCTTGAAAAGCAGCATGAAAGCGGTCTTATCCTCGCTCACTGGGAGTGGTATACCGAAGGTCTCAACTCCACCGTTCAGCCCCGTGACTACACAAAGTCCTGGGCAAGTAACGTAAGCTATAAGACCGGCTGGCTTCCCGAAACCTGCAACACTGCGTGGGCAGGCTGCGAAATGCTCAAGATGTGGGATCTGCTCCGTAAAAACGGCATTGACCGCCCCGACTTCAAGGAATTTGCACTCAAGATCCTCAACTTCTTCTGCGACAACTACAGCGAAAAGTTTGCATTTGGTAAGGCTTGGGACTTTGACGGCAAGTGCGTTGAAGAAGGCGGCACCATCGGTGCTTTTGTTACCATGGCACTCACCGAGGCTTACAGAATTCTCGGCGATGAGAGATATCTTGAATATGCCAAGAAATCACTTGAATTCTACATGGAACGCGACGTTGACAACTTTATCTGCACCGCAGGCGCAATCGACTGCACTTGCGAGGATAAGGAAACCGCAGGTCCTGTTATTATCGCTGCGCTCGACCTATACGAGTTTACAAAGGAACAGAAGTATCTCGACTATGCACTCAAGGCATCCTACTATTTTGCATCATGGATGTATGCATACGACGGCTACTACGGTCCCGAAAAGGAATTTACAAAGTACGGCTATTATACAAGCGGCTCTACCGCAGTATCCGTTCAGCACCCTGCGCTTGACCAGTGGGGCGAGCTGATGTGCTGCGAATGGCTCCGTCTTGCAGAATACACCGGCGACAAGCGTTGGCGTGACCGCGCACTTATGATGTGGTACAACGCAACCCAGTGCATTGCCGATGAAAACAACCGCGTATTCCATGACAAGGTTCGTCCGATCGGCGCACAGAATGAAGCCTTTTATCAGGCTCGTTGGGGACACCGCAAGAACTGCAACGAAAGCGGACATCTTAACGACTGGTGCGTTTCATGGGTAAACGTATTCCGTCTCAACGTTCTTGACCGTTTGACAAGCATCAACGGCTACGCAGACAGAAGCTCACTTGAATAAAACAAAAACCTCCCGTAATCGGGAGGTTTTTTGGATGAAGTCAAAATCAATCTTCTAAATACAATTTATCAAAATACCAACGCGCAGGGTTTTCACAGATGTACTTGACTATCTCTTGATAATCCTGGCGATTACGAACAACATGGTCATGAAAAGACCGTTGAAAAATCCTTTTATCGTCCATATTGCATGTTTCGTTTATCTCTTTTGTTATTTGATATTTAAGCCATCCGATTGCCGCAACAATCGTAGGGGAGGGGTCTCCCCTCCCGTCATCGACTGTTAAAAGCAACAAAAGATGTATATGATTGGGCATGATCACATAGTTGTCTACTGATATCTCTGCATATTTGGCTGCAATTCTTTGAACCCACTTATCCGCGATTTTTCCGCAATGTGACAATTGCGGGAGGGGAGACCCCTCCCCTACAATCGTAGAAAGAATATTTCTTCTGTTTCGAGTGCATATCGTTATAAAATATGCACCTGCCATATTATAATCAAAATCCTTTAATCTCGTTGGCTTTCTTTTTTGGATTTCTTTTCCTTCGTCCATTTGTTATTACACAGTCAAATCTCTTCTTGCAATCTCGTCAGCAGCTTTACTTATAAAGTCTGCAACGGACATATCAACAGTTTCCTGCTTGCGGTTACGGACAGAAACAGTATTGTTTGCAACCTCGTTGTCACCAACGATAAGCATATAAGGAATTCTCTGCATTCTTGCATCGCGGATCTTATAGCCGATGGTTTCGTTTCTTGCATCCATCTCTACGCGCATACCAAGTGCCTCAAGCTTTGCCTTGAGTGCCTCGGAATACTCAACATGATTATCCGTAATGGGAAGAATGCGAATCTGTGTGGGTGCCATCCAGAGCGGAAGCGCGCCTGCGTACTTTTCAAGTATAAGCGCAAGTGTACGCTCGTAGCATCCGAGAGATGTACGGTGAATGATATAAGGAATCTTCTGCTGTCCGTCGGAATCGGTGTATTCCATGCCGAACTTTTGTGCAAGAAGCATGTCAATCTGAATGGTGATAAGTGTATCTTCCTTACCGTGAACATTCTTGATCTGAATGTCGAGTTTAGGACCGTAGAAAGCAGCCTCATCAATACCAACCTTGTAGTCAAGACCGATGTTGTCGAGAATGTTCTTCATTACGCTCTGCGCCTCTTCCCACTGTTCGGGTGTGCCCTCGTACTTATCGGTACGTGCCGGATCCCACTGCGAGAAACGGAAGGAGCAGTCCTCTTTAAGGCCCACCGCCTCAAGCATGAACATTGCAAGGTCAAGACAGCCGCGGAACTCTTCTTCAAGCTGCTCAGGACGAAGAATATAGTGTCCCTCGGAAATTGTAAACTGACGAACACGGATAAGGCCGTGCATCTCGCCCGAATCCTCATTGCGGAAGAGTGTGGATGTTTCGGTAAGACGCATGGGAAGGTCGCGATAAGAACGCTTGCGGTTAAGGAATACCTGATACTGGAAAGGACAGGTCATCGGACGGAGTGCAAAGCATTCCTTCTCTTCATCGTGGGGGTCACCAAGGATGAACATACCGTCAAGGTAGTGATCCCAGTGTCCCGAAACTCTGTAGAGGTCGCGCTTTGCCATAAGAGGAGTCTTGGTCAAAAGGCAACCGCGGCGCTGTTCCTCATCTTCAACAAAACGCTGGAGAAGCTGAATGGTGCGCGCACCCTTGGGGAGAAGGATCGGAAGTCCCTGACCTACATAGTCAACAGTGGTAAAGTATTCAAGCTCGCGTCCAATCTTATTGTGGTCGCGCTTTTTTGCCTCTTCAAGCGCTTCAAGGTGGGCATTGAGCATTTCCTTTTTCGGGAATGCAACACCGTATACACGCTTGAGCATCTTATTGTCGCTGTTACCCTCCCAATATGCGCCGGTGCACTGGATAAGCTTGAAAGCCTTTACAGCGCCGGTAGCAAAGAGGTGGGGGCCTGCGCAAAGATCAACAAAGTCGCCCTGACGGTAGAAGGAGATATCCTCGCCCTCCGGAACTCTGTCGATAAGGAGCACCTTATAGGGTTCACCCTTTTCGTCCATAAACTTTTTAGCCTCTGCACGGGGGAGTGTGAAACGCTCCATTTTGAGGTTTTCTTTAACGATCTTTTTCATCTCGCCTTCGATTGCTGCAAGCATTTCTGCATCAAATGGAAGCTCAGAATCAAAGTCATAGTAAAAACCGTTTGCAACGGAAGGTCCGATTGTAAGCTTGGTTTCGGGGTACAGGCGCTTAACTGCCTGTGCGAGAATGTGAGAAGCAGTGTGCCAGAAGGTCTTTTTGCCCTCTTCATCTTCAAATGTGTGAAGAGTTACATCGCAGTCTGCACAAAGAGGAGTGGTAAGGTCGCGAATCGCTCCGTCAACGGTTGCGCAAAGCACCTCGCGGCTGATAATGCCTGCCGCTGCTGCCGCATCATAAACAGTTGTTCCATTTTCAACGCTTACCGATGCGCCGCTTGAAAATTTAACATTAATCATGTTGTTTCTCCTTTTTTAAGATATATATTAAAATTTAATTTTTGATATCGCTTTTGCAATTGGGTTCTGATATGCATAAATTGCCTTTTTGGGACACATTTCCTGGCAACAGTAGCATTCTATACATTTTTTATAATCATAAACGGGAGGTTTTCCCTTTTTCTTAAAGTGCAAGGCGCCGCCTTCTACAGGACAGCTTTTCACGCAGATTCCGCAAGCGACACAAAGGTCTTTTTTAATCTTTGGCTTGCGTTTGATAAGTTTTTTAAATGGACGTAAAAACTTGATCTCGCCCTTGTCCGCCTCTCCGCGGTAAACGTCAAAATCAGGTGCGCCGTACTTTTCTTTTGCCTCCTGCACTCCGATTTCTCCATCCTCGGTAACAACTTGGATATTGTTAATATCGCTTTCGCCAACACCCCACTCGCCGCCAATGAGATTTGTCGGCACAAGCGAAGGCTGTAGATAAACAAGCGAAGCAAAGAGTGTATCAAGCGCAACAGAGTCAGTTGACGCAAGGATAAGCCCCATCTTTTTAGGCGTACCGGACTGCGGACCGTTTCCCTCCATTGCAACCACTGCATCCATGATATGAAGCCGCGGCTTGAGCATCAGATTGAGGTCGGCAAGCATCTTTGCAAATGATGTCGCACTTGGATATTTTACATGTGAAGCGCCCTTGTTAAGTCCAAAAACGCAGCCAAAAATATTCTTTTGCGCGCCGGTAATACGTTCAAGCATATGCGACTTCATTTTGCAGATGTTTACTATGCCGTCACACTCAAGCACACCATTGGCAATGATAAATTCTTTGGCAACTCTGCCGTCTTTATACTCAGCAGTTTTACCGGCAGTAAAGTCGGCAAGCGGAATTCCAAGTTCCTCTGCAACCGCCATAACCCCGCACTCGCGTGCTATCGCCGCAGTATCGCCATGCCCAGGCGAGTCTCCGTAAGAAAGATTTTTATACCCTTTTTCAAGCAGATATTTTGCTACTCCGCGAAAAACCTCCGGATGCGTGGTACATGCCTTTTCAGGTGGGCATTTTGCAAGAAAATTCGGTTTTAAAAGAAGTTTTTCGTCCTTTGAAAGCACCGCGTCAACGCCGCCGATAAGGTCTATCGCTTTTGCGACTGCCGCTGTGGCATCTGCATAGGTATCGCATCTTACAAGTGCTACTTTTGCCATAAAAACTCCTTTCCCGAAAATAAAACACCCCGACGGCATTGCCGTCGGGGTGCATTTCTGCACGGTTCCACCCGCGTTTTTAACTCATTTAAATATAAATTGTCTCGGACTTTAACCGAAGGTAAGTGGTACCCGCATCTCTTTTCCAAAGAACCTTTCAGCCCATGAGTTCTCTCTCTTTTTGGTAATTACAAAAGCGGACATGTCTTTCCTGCATTATGAATTATAATCCCTTAAACGCCGATTGTCAAGTTAAATCTGTGCCTTTTTGCGGCGATTATACTCTGAACGGGGATTTACAAATTCGCGCCAGTTGAGGTCGCCGCGGTCAAGTGCACAAATCAGTACCTCCGCAGTGGCAATATTGGTGGCAACGGGCACGTTGTGCACGTCGCAAAGGCGGAGAAGCTGATGCTCTGTCTCGTCATAATCTGCCTTTGGAACTGTATCGCGGAAATAAAGGAGAACGTCAATCTCATCATACGCAACGCGCGATGCTATCTGCTGCTCGCCACCGGTTTCACCGGGGAGAAACTTTTCTATTTCAAGTCCTGTTGCCTCAGAAATATAATGGCCGGTAGTCTGTGTAGCACAAAGGTTATGCTTTGAAAGTATACCACAGTATGCGATGCAAAACTGTGTCATGAGTTCTTTTTTAGTGTCGCTTGCAATTATTGCTATATCCATTGTCTACCTACCCTTTCTGTTTTATAATTCTATCTGAATAGAATCCTATCTCTCTTAATGCCGACAAAACCGCGGAGAAGCGGAACGCTCTCGCCGGCAAGTCTCTTTGCAATGTTTTCAAATGCAGTGCGGCTATTGCACTTTTTAGTGTCAAAAATGTTTTTGCCTTCCTCGTTGAGAACGGACAGCTTGACATCCATCGGAACTATGCCGAGAAGCGGTGTGCGGGTGCGGTCTATCATCTCAAGCACGCCTGCACGTTTTTCGGCACCCATATCAAAGCCGTTGATAACAAGAAACTGCTCTTCAATGCTATATTCATCCAGAATCATGCCCGATTTTTCAGCCGCGCGTATCGCAATTGGCGATTGTGAAGAAACTATAATTGCGCTGTCACACGAAGGTGCTGAAAGTGAAACCGATTCGTGCGCGCCGCCGGATGTATCAACGATAATATGGTCAAACTCAAATGTTTCATCAAGTTTTTCAAGTGCGGTTTTAAAGTTTTCTTCAGTTATATCGCCATCATAACGGAAAGGCGCACAGATGAATGCAAGATTTGGATATGACGGATGCACTTTTACAACATCCTCGCTATCACACCTACCGCTTGCAAGGTCTGCAATATCGTAAATTATATCGTCCTGCATACCAAGCATAAGGTCAAGTGAGCGGTTGCCAAGGTCAAAGTCTATAAGCAACACACGGCGCCCCATAACGGCGAGTGCCGTTGCAACACCGATTGAAACCGTAGACTTTCCAACGCCGCCCTTGCAGGATGTAACAAGTATTCTGCTCAAGCGAACACCTCCAAGCAACTGATAAAGATTATAGCATTGCCAATTTAGTATATCATATTTTTTTATGCTATGTCAACAAGATTTGCATAATATGCTCTACAGTTTTTCTATAACCTTTGCAATAAATACAATAATAGTTAAAAAAATTACGTTATTTTTTATCTTGCCTTGTAAAATAAAAAAGTTTAATGTATAATAGTAAAGATAAAAAAGCAAGGAGCGTATTTTATGATTTACGAAAGTATTGAAAAACTTATCGCTGCCGATAAAGAAGTCGGCGAAGCGGTGCTTAACGAATATAACAGACAGAGAAACGGTATCGAGCTTATCGCATCGGAAAATGTTGTTTCTGACGCGGTTTTGCTTGCCGCAGGCTCCATACTCACAAACAAATATGCTGAGGGCTATCCTGCTCACCGTTACTACGGCGGTTGCGCATGCGTTGACGTTGCCGAAAATCTCGCTATCGAGCGTGCTAAAAAGCTTTTCGGTGCAGAACACGTAAATGTTCAGCCCCATAGCGGAGCTCAGGCAAATACTGCTGTTTACTTTGCACTCCTTGAACACGGCGACACTGTAATGGGCATGAACCTTGCACACGGCGGCCACCTCACTCACGGCAGCCCTGTAAACTACTCAGGTAAAAGCTACAACTTTGTCCCCTACGGTGTTGACGCCGAAACAGGACGCATTGACTACGAGGAATTTGAACGTCTTGCAAAAGAATGCAAGCCCAAGCTCATCGTTGCCGGCGCATCCGCATATCCAAGAATTATTGATTTTGAAAGAATGGCAAATATCGCGCACTCCGTTGGCGCATATTTCATGGTTGATATGGCTCACATCGCCGGACTTGTTGCTGCAGGTCTTCACCCCTCGCCCGTTCCGTATGCCGATGTAGTTACAACAACAACTCACAAAACCCTCCGCGGTCCGCGCGGCGGTATGATAATGTGCCGCGAAGAACTCGGCAAGGCTATCGACAAGGCAATCTTCCCCGGCACTCAGGGCGGCCCGCTCATGCACATCATCGCAGCAAAGGCCGTTTGCTTTGGCGAAGCGCTCACCGATGAATTCAAGGCTTATCAAAAGCGCATTGTTGAAAATGCGGCGGCGCTTGAAGAGTCCCTCCGCGCTGAAGGACTTAACATGGTTTCGGGCGGTACCGACAACCACCTCATTCTCCTTGACCTCCGCAATGTCGGCATCACAGGCAAGGAACTTGAAGCGCGCATGGACAGCGTGCACATGACTGCAAACAAAAATGCAATTCCCAACGACCCCGAAAAGCCTTTTGTTACCAGCGGCATCCGCCTTGGCACTCCCGCTGCAACAAGCCGTGGCTTTGGTGTAGAGGAATTCAAAACCATCGGTCACCTCATCGGTCTTTGTGCTAAAGACTACGAAAACAGCGCAGACTATATCAGAAGCGAAGTTGCAAAGCTTTGCGAAAAATTCCCCCTTTTCAACTGATGGACAAGCAGGAATTAGTTTTCGCGGTCGTCAATGCCTTTAAGGCAAAGGGACTGACACTCGCTTTTGCAGAATCATGCACCGGCGGTCTTGCGGCGGCAAGCGTGGTATCTGCCCCCGGCGCATCAAGAGTTTTTTACGGCGGCATCGTTTCATACGACAACTCCGTAAAGAATAAAATACTATTTGTAGAGCAAACTGTTTTAGACACGGTGGGCGCTGTCAGCGAAGAATGTGCGCTCCAGATGGCGCACGGTGCGCGCCGGCAGATTGGCACCGATATTGCAGTGA
>SVRG01000057.1 GCA_015064965.1 Oscillospiraceae bacterium | reverse complement strand
AAGCGGTCGGCGGTATAGGTGAAGACGGCAGAACTCTTGTAACAAAGAACAGTTTCCGCATGCTTAACACGCTTTATACACTTGGTTCTTCGCCTGAGCCAAATCTTACGGTTCTTTGGTCAACTTCGCTCCCGGAAAACTTTAAACGTTTTTGCGCGAAAGTATCTGTGGATACCGACTCGATTCAGTATGAAAACGATGATATAATGCGTCCGATTTATGGCGACGATTATGCAATTGCTTGTTGTGTTTCTGCAATGAAAGTAGGCAAGCAGATGCAGTTCTTTGGCGCTCGTTGCAACCTTGCAAAACTTTTGCTTATTGCGATTAACGGCGGTTATGACGTAAGCAGTGGTATGCATATCGGTCCGCAGATGCCGGTTCTTGATGGCGAGAAGCTTGACTATGATTCGGTAATGGAGCGTTTTGATGTATATATTACTTGGCTTTCTAAGCTTTATGTTAACACTATGAACGTAATCCACTATATGCACGACAAGTATGCTTATGAAAAGACACAGATGGCGTTGCATGATACGCATGTGGGACGTTTTATGGCATTTGGTATAGCGGGACTTTCTGTAGTAGCAGATTCTCTCAGCGCTATTAAATACGCTAACGTAAAACCCATTAGAAACGGAAGCGGATTTATAGAAGATTTTGACACAGTTGGTGAATTCCCCAAGTACGGCAACGACGACGATCGTGTTGATATTATTGCAAAGGATATGGCGCATAAGGTCATCACCGAACTGCGCAAGACTCCTACTTACAGAAATGCCGAACATACACTCTCTGTACTGACCATTACTTCAAACGTGATGTATGGAAAGAATACGGCTGCTACCCCCGACGGACGAGAAGCTGCTGCACCTTTTGCGCCGGGCGCAAATCCCATGCATAACCGTGAGGAAAACGGCGCGCTTGCTTCTCTTAATTCTGTTGCAAAAATCAGCTATGACGATTGCCGTGACGGTATCTCAAATACATTCTCAATTACTCCTGAGGCGCTTGGAAGAGTTGACGAGGAGAGAGTGCAGAATCTTGTTACAATTCTTGACGGGTATTTTGCAAAGAAAGCTCATCATATCAACGTAAATGTTCTTAACCGTGAAACCTTGATGAAAGCTTATGAAAATCCCGAAGCATATCCTAACCTTACTATCCGCGTTTCCGGTTACGCTGTTAACTTTAATAAACTTTCAAGAGAACAGCAGCGAGAAGTTATCAGCCGTACTTTCCATGAATCTGTATGACAAAAGGTTTTATAAATTCTATACAGAGTATGGGAACACTTGACGGCCCCGGTGTGCGTTTTGTAGTTTTTGCGCAGGGCTGTAACTTAAGATGCGGTTGTTGCCATAATCCGGACACCTGGTCATTGCATGGTGGCAAAGAGTTTTTACCAGAAGAGATCGTAGAAAAAGCAATGAGATTTCGCGAATACTTTGGAAATGAAGGCGGAATAACGATTTCCGGCGGTGAGCCACTTTTGCAAGCGGGTTTTGTGCGCGAAGTTTTTGAACTTTGCCATGCAAGTGGTATAAACACTTGCCTTGATACTTCCGGAAGCATAATCAATGATGATGTTATTCGTATGTTAGAACATTGTGACCGTGTGCTTTTGGATATCAAATATGCAACTGATGAGATGTATCGCGAGTATGTTGGTTGCGGTATAGAAACGCCGCTTGCTTTTCTGGATTTGCTCAATGAAAAGGGAATAGCGGTGACTTTGCGCCAAGTGATTATTCCTACTTTGAACGATGATACCGAAAGTATCAATTTTTTAAACAAAATTATATCTGAATACAAGTGTATTGACAAAGTAGAGCTTTTGCCGTTTAAAAAGATTTGCAAGGCAAAATATGACAACCTTGGAATCCCTTTTCGTTTTGAAAGTTTTTCCGAGCCGTCGGCATCTTGTATTGATAAACTACAATCCATATTAACACTATAAAAACTAGCACCGAATGTAACTCATTCGGTGCTTTGTTTTAAAACTCTTCAGTTGATTTAAAAGATTTTATAAAATCAGTTGGGGTATACCCGGTTGCTTTTTTAAAAGCGGCAGAAAACTGATATACGTTTGAAAATCCAATTTCTTCTGCTACTTCAGAAACAGTTGCACATAAATTTCCTTTTAATAAATTCTTTGCCTTTAGAATTCGCAACTCTTGAATGTACTGTTTAGGCGATACTCCAAAGTTTTCTTTAAAAAGCTTTCGGAAGTATATTTCACTAATCATTGATTTTTCAGCTAAAACTTTATTTGTTAGTCCGGCGTCTGAAAAATGGTTTTGCAAATAGTTAACCGAGGCACGTATAGTATCAAAAGAAGCGGAGTTTTTGTTTAATTCTACTTTGTGTAGACGTATCAAAATTTCATAGATTATTTTAATAGCCTTTAAATGACCGTTGAGCGGTGTAAGCAGAGAAATTTTCTCAAGCTCTCTGAAATGGTTTATATACTCCGTTATGTCATCAATCTCATAAACAATTATTTCACTTGGTGAAAAATCATCGGTTGTGTAAAAATTAATTAACGGAAATTCACCTTCTTCAATGCAACTGTATGTATATGTGGCTCCTTGTGGGATTAGAACGGCATGCTGGCGGTCGGATACAATACTTTTTCCATTGTGGTGGTAAACCATGGTTCCCGAAATAGGGAAGCACAATCCATGAACGCTTCTATTCCTCTTTTTCATGTTCTCAAATACCGGGTTTTTTAAATCCATAACACTGTGAAGCTTTGTAACCACAATACTTTCGATATTGTCCATAAAATTCACCTCGCTTTTTACGCAATATTATGTTATCGTTTTTTGTAAAAAATGTCAAGCAAAAAATAGCATCTTCAACGCTTTAGTATCATTTTTCATAAAAGTATTATCGCTTTTCATATTGTTACTGTCAGCATTATGGTGTAAAATGTAATATAGGAGTAATAGGAGGAATTTTATTATGAGACCAACTTTTTTAGGACATAAAAAACCACTTTTGGTGGATATGCTGATTTTTGAAACTCCAACTGATTGCGTTATACACACAAGAAATGCAATGTATGATAACCCCGATGCTTTCGGAGTGCAGATGGAGGCTATTAAGCCTGAATTCAGAAAAGAGGAAACTCTTAAAAAGATGTTTTCATATATGGGAGACAAACCAATATATGTTACAAGTTATAGAGGAGGCCATAATAAAGGATTAAGCGATGAGGAGTGCATGGAATGGCACAAGTTGTATCTCAAATGCGGTGCAACACTCGTCGATATAATGGGCGATACTTTTGATAAAACTCCCGGCGAATTAACAAAGAATCCGGTGGCAATTGATAAACAAAAGAAACTTATTTATGAGATTCACGAGATGGGCGGCGAAGTGCTTATGTCTTCTCATGTCTTGAAATATATGAATGAAGAACAAGTTTTGGAACTTGCTTTTGAGCAGCAAAGTCGCGGTGTTGACATTGTAAAATTTGTTACAGGTTCGCATTCAGAAGACGAGATGTTTTCAAATCTTGAAATTACTAGAAAACTAAAAAAAGAGCTTAAAGTTCCGTTCTTGTTTCTTTCATCCGGTCCATATTGCCGTATGCACAGAATTATGGGCCCTTACCTTGGTTCTTGTATGTGGTTGTGTGTTGATGAGTATGCAACTTTTTCGTCAAGAGAACAACCATTGCTTAGTGCAACTGCTGACGTAATAAGAAAACTTGATTTTATGCCAACAATCAGACCGCTTGATTAATTAAAGGAGAATTATATGAAAAAAGTTATAGCTTTTATATTGTCCTTGCTTTGCTTGCTTGTTTTATGCGGATGCGGCACTGCTTCTGAGACGGTTTCTGAAACCACAGCCCCTACAGTTCAAGAGGGACCGGTTTTGCCCGATCCCGAATCTGTAGATATTGACGGTAACTTTAATATTTTAATTGCTGCTAACTGGAAGTGGAATGACTACGAAGCAGACGAGAGCTCTTCTGAAGTAGTAGATGTTGCTATTTATGAACGCAGAGAAAAAATCAAGGAAAAATATGGTGTTGAACTCACTACTGAAGATATAGTTGCATCACAGTCCACAATGGGTTCCGGCAAAGGTTTTCAGAAACTCTATAATGAAGTTATGGCCGGATATACAAATTATGATGCAGCCATGATAGGAACATATGACGTAGCAACTCTTGCATATAACGGTCTTTTAACCGATCTTAACCGAGTCCCATATGTAAATTTGAATAATGAATATTGGGATCAGAAAGCTAACAAAGACCTTTCTATGAAAGGTAAGATGTATTATACCACCGGTGAGATTTCTCTTTCTGATAACCGCAGTGTATATACTCTCTTCTTTAGCAAAAACATGATTGATGAATATGGACTTGATAATCCTTATGACCTTGTTAAAAGTGGAAATTGGACAATAGAAAAATTTGCAGAAATGAGCAAATCTGTAGGAAGCGACAAAAATTCTGACTCTGTTTTTGATAAAAATGATGTATTCGGATTTTTAACACCTCGCGACACTCATCTTGCTATTCTTTCAGCTACTGGCGAAAAAATCTGCTCTATCAATGAAGATGGGCAGCTTACTCTTACAATTTATAATGAGCGAACTTCTAATTTGTATGACAGATATCTTGATATTCTCAATCATTCATCTACATATAATTACCAGGATATTTCGGGATCAGCTTCAAGCGATGAGCGTATTGGCATGTTTAATAACAGTCAGGCTCTATTCTATTCACACACAATGTTTTATACCGATGAGCTTCGCCAAATGGAAAACAACTTTGGTATTCTTCCGTATCCTAAGTATGACAAGAACCAGGGTGAATACTATAACCTTGTCAGCCCCTGGCATTCCCAATTTGTTTGTGTGCCGGTGCTGAACGAGGGACTTGAGCGTATTGGTATCGTTCTTGAAGAACTTGCATATCTCGGCAAAGAGATGCTAACGCCTGCATACTATGACAAGACGCTTCAGGGCAAATATGCACGCGATGCTGAAAGCGCAGAAATGCTTGATATTATCTTTGACAGTTTGCTCTTTGATGTGGGCGCCTATTATAACATTGCGGGGCTCAAAGATGAAATAGGAAAAATCTACACATCCGGAAAGTCACTTACCACCATTTATGAGAGTAATCGCTTGATTGCGGAAAGCAAAATTGACGAGATCAATGAGATTTTTGCTAAAAGACTTGGATATTAAATAGGAGAATTTTATGAAGAAAAGCTTAATATTTATTACTACGCTTTTTGTACTTATTTTAAGCCTCACTTTTGCCATTGCTGCGGCCGGAGACAAGACAGTTGTTTATTTAAAGAATGACGGCACCGGTGACGGTTCGAGTGCTGCTTCTGCGCTTGGATCGCTTGAAGCGTCATATAAAGCACTTGATCTTTCAAGAGACTGTACTGTAGTTGTTTGCGGTGAGTATAAAGTGCCATTTCAGAATTTCAGTTATGAAGGAAGTTATAGAGGTAGTGTAACTTTCACCTCTATGTATAACGGCGTGGATTATCGCCAAAGCGGTGCAAAGTACCTTTTTGCTCCGTACTGTTTTGCTTGTCCTTGTGAAACAAAATTCGAAAACATTGTTCTTGAGAGTGGTAATCCCGACGGAAGCAACGGTGGAGTTGTGTTTGTCGCGCAGCATAATGCATTTACCATTGGCGAAGGTGTTACTGTAAGTGGCGGAAAGAATCTTACCGGCGGAAAGATTGCGCAGTCATTTACGATCATTGGCGGATACTATAAATCGGTCGGTGATCCTCTTTCCAGTGATACAAATGATATAAACATTACTGTATTATCCGGCTCAAAAATTTATATTGTAGGCGCTAACCGCAATTTAGTTGGTACTTATGGCAATGTAAACATTACCATTGGAGGTGATGCCGAGGTTTCCACCCTTAATGCTACAAGTGCGGGTGTTAACGGATCAAAAATCGGAGATATTAGAATCACTCTCAAGGATAATGCTTCCATAGATAATTTCTATGGCTCAACACAGACAATGAGTGCAGGAAGTTTGACATTTAACTGGACGTCAGGAACAATTTCCAAGTTTTTCTGGGATTGCCCCTATATGTCTCCGGTTGGCGTTGTGACTTTTGATAAAACTCTTCTTAATGCCAGTGAAAAGGCACAAAAGCGTTCAAATTTTGCAGATATTGCTTCGCAGTTTGACGAGGTTAAAACTGTAAATGATTCTGTTGCAGCTGAAAAGGGAACGGTTGTTTTTCTTAAAGACGGCGGTACAGGCGCAGGAAAGACTGCAGATGACGCAGTTGGCAACTTTTTAGATGCATATGAAGCACTCGATTTGTCAAAGGATTGTACAATTGTAATTTGTGGTGTCTTCACTACACCCAAAGCTAATTACATTTATGACGGCGAACATGAAGGTTCGGTAACTTTCACATCTGTGCATAACGGTGTTGACTACCGTACAAGCAATGCAAAGTTTGTTTTTATGCCTTACTGTTACGGCAGCGTTTGTGCTACTAAATTTGAGAATATTAATCTTGAAAGTGCCTCTATCGGTTCTAACGGCGGAGTTGTTTTTGTAGCGCGTCATTATCCTTTCACGCTTGGCGAGGGTGTAAACATTACCGGTACTGAAACTCTTACCGGAAGCACTATCGCCCGTTCATTTACAATTGTTGGCGGATATTATTCAAAGGTTGGCGAAACAAAGCTCAACGATAACAGAGAGATTAATATTAAAGTATTGTCCGGCTCAAAGGTATATATCGTTACCGCTAACCGCGCAATTGCAGGCACTTACGGCAATGCTAATGTTTATATTGGCGGCAATGCATCGGTTTCTACTTTTAACGCAACCGGCGCTAATATCGATGGCGCAACTCTTGGCGATATTACTTTGACCCTTGCTGACAACGCAAAAATTTCTACTTTTTACGGTTCAACACAGACTATGACCGCCGCTTCCTTTACGCTTAACTGGAATAGCGGTACAATTGGCAAGTTCTATTGGGATTGCCCATCTATGAAGCCTGTTGGAAAAGTTACGTTTGCAAACGGTACTACGCTTAATGCAAGCGATGCTGCGAAAAATAATGCCAATTTCTCTGAGATTTCTGCATTGTTTACCACTGTTACAGAAAAAACAGAACTCAAGAAGCCTGATTTGACAAATGCAAACATGTGCGCTGTTTTTCTTAACAAATTGAATTTGCTTGCCGGAAAGGGAACAACTGCTGACGGAAAGATCAACTTTGACGAAGCGGGAAGTCTCACCAGAGCGGAGTCCATTGTACAGGTTATTCGTTTCCTTGGCAAAGAAAACGAGGTAAAAAACGGCAACTATACTCATCCATTCACCGACGTGCCTTCATGGGCTGACAAATACATTGGCTACGCATATACCAATAAAATTACGAGCGGTCGAAGTGCAACCAAATTTGATCCTAACGGCACGGTTGACGAGGCGCAGTTCCTTACATTGCTTCTTCGTGCAATCGGTTATAGCGATGCTGCAGGCGAATTTGTATGGAACAATCCTTTCATTCTTGCAAATAATGTAGGAATGAAAGAAAATACAACTGCGCTTTCTGCTTTCTCTCGCGGCGACGCTTTTAAGATTTGTTTTGCTACGCTTTATTCAACTGCTAAAAACGGAGAATTTGTTGCAAACAACCTTGTAAAAGCAGGCGTTTTTGCTTTAGAAGATTTAGACAAGGCGGCATCTGCCGCCTTGCTTGCTCAAAGCACAAATGAAAATATAGAATATACGCTTGAAAATGCAAAAATTGAAAACGGATATTATGTGATCCCGATTGAAACTTATCGCGACAAAACACTTTGCGGTATGCTTTCGCAAATCGCTGGCGTTCTCACCGGTTATGAAATGGTATATCTTAACGGAGTCCCCCGATTCAATTTGCCCGATGAATGGTTTGAATTTTTAAACGGACCGTATGCGGGTGACAACGCCCATAACAAACACGAAGACAAGCATACATATAACGAAGAGCTTGGCGTTTGGCAGATATGGATTGACGATGACTACAGCATTGACTACTTTGCTCAGTTTATGATTGAGGATATGTATAAGAAATACGGTATGTTTTCGTCTAAGGTGATTGGTAATTCCTGGGTCGATTACTGTATTTACGATATGGGTGGAGGTCATCATACATTCGGTGCATATAAGCTTGCCAAAAAGGGATATTTTCCTGCTTTTCTTGGAAACCGAGAATATGGCAATATGTATTCATATTGCGGCGAGCCTATAATCGAAAATGAAACCTCCGGTATGATAGCTGCCGGAATGCCAAGTGTAGCCATTGACCTTGCTAATATATTCGGGCATGTTACAAGCAACAGAGATCCTGTAATTTGGGCTGAGTTTTTCTCGACTGCATATTCGCTTGCATATGTCGAAAACGATATCAGAACAATTATAGAAAAATCTGCCAAGATGCTAGCCGAGGGCAGTTGGGAGCGTTATGTCGTTGATGAATGCCTGAAGATTCACGCTGCAAATCCTAACGACTGGCGCGCTGCGCTTTTGGAATGTGAGGATCGTTTCTATCTTCCTAAATATGACAAAGAAGATAGCATGAGTGAAGCCTCCATATTCTCTTCAATTATTGTAATGGGACTCCTTTACGGCGATGGAGATTATATGGAAACGTGCAAGATTATCGCATTGCAGGGTAATGGCGGTGAGAGTGCATGCGCTGTTGGTCTTGGCATTGTTGGTGTTATGCACGGCTGGAAAAACCTTGGTATATCTGCTGCGGATAAGGCTAAAATGAACGATATGCTTTGGCAAAACGGAAAAGGTGTAATTTACAACCGTTCTAATACCGATATATCTCAGGGCTATTGGATGCATGCAGCAAACCTTGAAGAATTCTTTAAATTAAGTGATCTTTTAGATTTGTTGCAGCGGAATTTTGAGCGTATGCTTAAAGAAAACGGCGGTAGAATTGAAAACGGAAATTATTATATTCCAGTAACCGAAGTCCCTGAAGTTGATGTTTTGCTTACAGAAGATTTTGAAAGTGGAAAAACTGATAATTACACCTTGCAGGGAACAGTTGCGTGTGACGAAAACTATTTTACCGGTAAATACGCTGTTAAGTTAAGCGGTAATTCTGATATAGAAAGTCGTCTTTCTCGCAAACTGAGTGGACTTGTAGTAGGAAACCAGTATTCCGTTACAGCATATATCAGAACCACAGCTAAAACAAGCGCGTTTATGTATGTGAGTGATGGGAAAAACATCGAATTCGTTACAGTATATGACACCGATCAGTTTGTAAAGCGTGAACTTATATTTACTGCAACAAGCAATAGTATGGAATTCGGCATATATATTCCCAAGGGAATCAGTGCATTTAAATATGCAATAATAGATGATATAATTATCAATCGCGTTGAAGAGAAACAAGCCGCCCCTGTCATAATCGAAACACAGGCATCTGACAAAAAGTACAGCGGAATTGTAAACTTAAGTATCACGGGCAAACTTGACAGAGAAGCATTTTTAAAGATTACATTTGCGAATACAAATAACTCGATATGCGATGTCAAAGTTTCTCTTAACGGTGATGAAAACTATGGCACTGTTCCGTTTTACAAAACTTCCCCTGACATTGGCAACAGTAACTCTGATACAGTTTATATTCCTGTGGTTTTAAATCAAGAACTGAACACATTATCGCTTGATTTAGGAGTAAACGCAATGCATATTTTTAACGTCGAGGTAGTTTATAATTCTATAGAACGCTGGTAGAGTATTTCAAAAATTTTACTTTCCCTAGCAAAAATACAAATAATTATCGTATACTATTGTAAAAGTTTTTAAAAGATATACAATTAAATTATATATCAACAATTCTAGGAGGCAATATGCGTAAATTATTTAAACTGTTATTGTTTGTTTCATTGATTTGTTTTGTTATGGCTATTAATTCATTTGCAAGCGAAACCGTAGTATATCTGAAAGACGGTGCCAACGGTGACGGTACACACATCCATCCGTTTGGCAAATTTTCAGAAGCCGTAGATTCGTTTAACGGCAAGGGTGGAAAGATCGTAATACTTGAAAGTTATACTCTTGAGGCAAAGTATGAAGTTGCGGAACAAAGCGGCAACTTAACGCTTTCTTCGGAAAATGGAGCAAAACTTTTATTAAACACTACCCTTGCATTTGAGAAGAATTCTAACAATAATCTTATCACTATTGATTGTCCGATTTTTCTTGAAAAAGGACAAGCTATGTTTGGCGGATTTAATAATATTATTTTTACCGAAAATGTAACAATTGAAGGCGCGCTTTCTTTTTACGGTGGCGTTGACTGCGCTCAGAATTCCGAAAATTCTACCGGAGATTTAGAGGTAAATTATGCCAACAATTTAGCGTGTATTACAGAGTTACCGTACTCAATCACTGTAAATGGCGGCACATTTGCAAAATTTTTTGGCGGTAATCGCAGAAGCGATCCTAAGGCCATTGTAGGCTCAATCGCAGCTCCTCTTAATATTACAATTAATAATGGCACATTTGGTTCGGCGGTTGAATACTCGGCGAGCGATGCACTTAAACTGGATTGTAAACTCAACATTTCAGGGTATTCTATTCTTGCTGATAATGCTACTCTCACAATAAATGGCGGTACTTTCAACTCCCCAATTTATGCGCAGGGGCATCTCGGAGAGATGTGTACCAACGCAAGCGCAGCTTCGCAGGTTACAAAATCTGATAAAAAGTACTATGTTTGTGACGGAGATATTTCAATTAATATTAACGGCGGTACTTTTAACGGTTGTGAGATCAACGCTTTCCAGAACGCTTCTGTATACACCCTTCTTTTGAGAGGAAATTACAACCTTATCGTTTCTGATAACGCAACTCTTGCAAGCGGAACGGTATTGGATGCTACTCAGGTTAAGGCATATTCTGACAGCAATAACAAAGCATCACTTACATATCCAGAAAGTTTTGATGCAGTTGTTAAGCGCTTTGATATCGTGAACGGTGCAGAGCAGAGCTATACAGAGCCGCTTCGCATTGCTTGTATCGGTGACTCTATTACCGAGGGGTATTCTTCTGGTGACCGCCAGCGCTTATCCTATCCTGCCCAATTGCTTAAAAAGCTTCACGATGAGGGCAAGGATGTAATTCTTGGCAACTATGGATGTAGCGGTACACGTGTTGAGGATTATAACGGTCAGTATTATAATGATATGCTTGCATATAATCTTGCGCTTGAGTCGGATGCGGATTGGTTTATCGTAGGTCTTGGCACCAATGATGCCGGCGTAATTCAAGGCGGCAGAGAACAGCTGGACAGATTCTACGAAGAGTATATGCAACTTCTCAAAGATTTCGGTGAGCTTGATACTACCAAAAAAGTATATTCAACAACTGCAACTCATCGTCCTTCGACCTTGGGTTATGGCGCAATAAGTGTTCGTGCATACCAGATTAAAGCTGTTGAAACTCTTGCAAAAACAAGCGAAAAATATGTTTTGATCGATCTTTATGCGCTTACAGTTCAAGATGCTATCGACGGAAAATTCCTCTCGGGCGATAATCTTCATCCTCATGCAGACGGATATGGTATATATGTAAATGTGCTTTGCAATGCAATTTATAACGGCGTATGCAAACTCGAAGGATTTGAAAGCGAAGATATATACATTGCGCCTGTTGCGCCGGAAGCCCCTGAAGACGGCGTTGTATACGGTACTTTGAATATTGAGGCAACAAAGGATAATCCGACAAACAGTCTTATGATTGCGTTTGCTAAGGCTGCGCCTACATCTACGCTTCATATTATTGGAACTTACACCGCTGAAACTTATGACCAGAATCGAGTAATAAGCACTCCTCCTGTCAATAAGTTTACTATTGTTGGTGAGGGAGAAGGCGCAGCGCTTGTTTCCAACTCAAAGTATTTCCTTGCGCAAAGTGATATCGTTTTGGATAACTTTACGCTCACCACATCGTCTAAGAATTCCATCATGATTCAGCTCGGTTATAATAATGCTACGTTGACAGAAACATTTACCACCGAGAGCACACATTATCCCATGCTTTCTGTCGGTTATATCTCATATCCTGACAACAGAGCCGCGACCTATCACACAACTGAGGAAAGTGCAAGTTCGGATAAGGATTGTGTTGTAAATGTAAACGGCGGTACATATTCGTATATTCACGGCGGCAACTATCTTTACAGTACAGCAGCGGTATATGGCACTTATAGCGGAAATATGGTTTTGAACATTGGAAACGGTGTTAAATTCACTAATATCTCCAACAATACAACCGGCAGATACAGTGCAGCATGCGGACACAACTATCTCACCGGAACTATTACCATGAATGTCGGGGCATGGCATGACGGATGGGTAATCCGTGACTATGCGTTGCCAGGATCCAATGGTGGCGCTGTGAATATCGAACCCAATAAGAACACCGGAACGGTAACAATTAATCGCGGTGAAGATGTTATAAATTCTCTTGCAATCATGGGTGACTTTGATAACGATGCATCACTTACAGTAAAAGACATTTTGCTTATGATAAAGTATTTTGTTAACGGTGCTAATGAAAATAAGGTTAATTTCTACGGAATTAACGATATTTCTCTTGCACATGTTGTTCGTTTACTAAAAAAGACTGTTTAAATTGCAAAAAGACCGTGGGCACATATGCGCCCACGGTCTTTTTGGCACCCGCAACAGGAATCGAACCTGTAACTACCCCTTAGGAGTAGCCCCGATACGACATCGGGAAGTGAAACACAGTACAAGAAAATCCTTGGAAATACAAGGTTTTTCACCATTTTCAATCCTATCTGG
>SVRG01000056.1 GCA_015064965.1 Oscillospiraceae bacterium | reverse complement strand
AACTCGCAAAAATCTTCGACGGAGAAACCGTTGTATCAAATCGCGGCAAGGGCTATTCCCTCCCCGACTCGCTGACTGTTAAATTCAACTAAATTATACCAAAAAAGGCTTGCAACTGCAAGCCTTTTTTGTGTTTTGTGATAACAATGCAATTTATAGTTTATCCCTTATGTCATTCTGAGCGTAGCGAAGAATCTGCGAGCGAAGCGAGTCTTAGAAAAACCTTGCGAGCGCAAGGTTTTCAGATCCTTCACATTCGTTCAGGATAACAGGTGTGGCAATTTCGCATACTGCGCTAATCTATAATTTACACCTGTTTAATTTTTTACACCTTGCATGTTGCAAATATTACTTTTTCATTACAAAAATTCATGTATGAGAAGAAAATTACTGTTAGTAAAGTAGTTTTTTAAACCTTGATTTTTTCACACTCACTTGACATGGCAAAATATGCGTACTATAATTAAATTAGCATATATTTAAAATTTTATATATATTGAAAGGGTTATGACAATGGAAAAAATCAAGGTTGGCCACATTGGCACAAGACACGACCATAGCCGTGCAAAGCTCGAAGCAATCAAAAAGTTTCCCCATCTTTTTGAGGTAGTCGGCATTGTTCCCGAAGATGAAAAAGTAGCTGCAAGAATCAAAAACGACGCAGTTTACGGCGGCATCCCGATCATGACAGAAGAAGAACTCTTTGCAGTAGAAGGTCTTGAACTTGTTCTCTGCGAAGGCTACGAGCTTGACAGCGTTGCAGCTGCTCAGCGTTGTATTGACCATGGTGTACACGTTCACCTTGACAAGCCCGGCGGAGAAGACATCAAAGCTTACGAAAAGCTCCTCCGCGATGCAAAAGCAAAAAATCTTACCGTTCAGCTCGGCTATATGTACCGCTACAATCCTGCGGTAAAATACATCGACGACCTCGTTAAAGACGGCAGAATCGGCACAATCACCGCTATCGACACCCAGATGAGCACCATGCATGACATGCGCGTTATGAAGCTGCTCTCCGGTTTCCAGGGCGGTAACATGTTCTGGCTTGGCTGCCACCTCGTAGACCTCATCTACCGCTATGCAGGTGTTCCCGAAGAAATCATCTCCATGCCCAACAAGTCCGACCTTATTCTTGAAGGCGTAAAGGACAACACCTTTGCAATTATGAAGTACCCGAACTTTGTTGCTACAATCCGCGTAAACTCGCAGGAAGTTAACGGCTTTGGCCGCCGCCAGTTTGTAATGTGCGGTCAGAACGGCTCGGTTGAGCTCAAGCCCATCGAAAATCCCATCAAGCTTACATTCTCCGACCGCCGCTTTATCCAGAATGCGTATAGCGATACCAAAGCAGACATCCCGTTTGCTCCTCCTTCCGGACGCTATGACATCATGGTTAAGGATTTGTATCAGTACATCCGCGGCACAAAGGAAAACCCCTACAACTACGATTACGAATTCCAGCTTCAGAGAATGGTTCTTGCAGCTTGCGGATTTGACGTTGACTTCAAGACTCCCATCACTCTGTAAATCCAGACCACACTAACACGAAGAAAGGACATATATATAATGAAAGCAGTTCTTATTGACGAAAAAACAAAAGCGTTGAGCTGGTCGGATGTTCCAAATCCCACCCTCGGCGATGACGATTGCATGGTACAGATTCATGCAGCAGCACTCAACCGTGCCGACCTTATGCAGCGCGCAGGTCAGTATCCGCCCCCTCCCGGCTGTCCTGATTGGATGGGCCTTGAGATTGCAGGCGTAATCACTGAAATGGGTGAAGGCGCTAAAGCAAAATCCTCTTGGAAGATTGGCGACAAGGTTTGTGCCCTCCTCGGCGGCGGCGGATATGCCGAATATGCAAACATCAAATACGATATGCTCATGCCCATTCCCGAAGGCTGCGACTTTGTAGAAGCTGCTGCACTTCCCGAAGCATTTGCAACCGCGTACCTCAACCTCTTCCACGAGGGCGGTCTTAAGGCAGGCGACACCCTTCTCATGCATGCAGGTGCAAGCGGTCTCGCAAGCGTTATCATCCCCATGGCTAAGGCATTTGGCGCGCGCGTTATCACCTCTGTTATCTCCGATGACATGGCAAAGGCTATCGAGCACCTCGGTGCCGACCTCATTGTAAACACCAAGACCCAGGATATCGCAAAGATTCTTGAGGCTGAAAAAGAAGCCGGCAGACCCGTTGACGTTGCTATCGACTGCCTTGGCGGCGATATGTGCGGTAGATGTCTCCCCTTCATGCGCTACGGCGGCAGATGGATCATGATTGCTACTCTCGCAGGCGACATGACCGAAGTTGACCTCCGCAAGCTCTACGTTGTAAATGTTCGCCTTATCGGCAGTACTCTCCGTTCCAAGTCCCCCGAATTCAAGGCAAAGCTCCTCGGCGAGCTTGTTGAAAAGGTTTGGCCCAAGGTTACTACCGGCGAAGTTAAGCCCACAATTTACAAGGTTCTCCCCATCACCGAAGCTGAAGAAGCACACGCTATTCTTGAGCGCGGCGAAAACGTTGGTAAGGTTGTTCTTACCGTACAGCACTAAAGCAAAAAAGCTTGCCATATGGCAAGCTTTTTTTATTTGTCATTATCCGTCTATCTTTGCGGTGCTTGTGGCGCCGTCCCAGGACACATTTTTGCCAAGTGCCGCCGAAACTGCACGAAGCGGTATCAATGTGCGGTCATTTACGATCTGTGCAGGAACGTCAAGCTCATGCTCCACTGTTTCATTTGTAAGCACATTGGTAACCGTAAAACTATCGGCACCGATCGGCATAGAAACTATATATGTACTATATGTAGCAACAGCCATTCGCATCTCTGCAATCCACTCAACCTTTGCGCCAAGCAGATCAAAAGTCTTTCGCATCGGCACCATTGTACGGTTTCCGATTATCTGCGGAGGAACATCAAATTCTGCTTTTTCGCCATTTATCAAAACAGTGATTTCTGTAGCAGCACAAACTGTATTTGCAAATGAAAATACAAAGATTGCGCAAATGGCTAATACAAATAATCTTTTCATATGTACTCCAAAAAATCGGGTGCAGGCGCTATCGCCTTGCACCCGATACTTTTTATTTATACAAATTCATGCCCGACACATCAACATCTCGTATTAAAGAGCCCCATGTTTTGAGAAAATCGGGCAAATCTGATATCAAGATAACATCGACAGGTTCAAAGTCCACTCTTTCTGCTGTGGGCGCTTCATAATATTTCATTTTAAAATACCTCCCACAAAATCAGTTCCGGGCTCCAAGCCATTTATTTATATCGGACACACAAGCAGTCATTGCATCGCCTGTAATAATTTTGCCATCAACAACAACATATGGAATTGCAAGTAATTTATCTGCAAAATTTTCCTCGGCAATCATTGAAACAAGTGCATGATATTCACCGTTGTCTTTTTCAAGAGTTGCGCTGTCAATGCTTGAAACAGTTGCCTTGATCTCGGCACTTACGGTATTGTAAATGTACAAACCGAATGCAGAAATACGGGATTTAACCGCATCAAAATTTGCAATTCTCGCATTGAGCGAAATTACGCCCACTTTATCTGCAGCATCGCGGGTTTCTGAATAGTAACCTGCATCCACCATTGTTTCAAACTCAATATCAGTAACCCAATGTGCGGTGAGAGTAATATTCGACTCCGAGGCGGCAGGAACGTAATACACTGCATTGCCGTTTTCATCATACCAACCGAGGAATGTGTATCCCTCAACCTCGGGCACTGCATTTACCGCCTTGCCATGGCTCCAGTAGTATACATCTTCAAGAGTATGGTTGACTGTGATATAGCTATCCATGCCACTAACCACGAGGTTTTCTATTTCTGTAACTTCGCCAAGGTCGAATGTAATTGTGTACATTCTCGGTACAATCGTTGCAACAAGCATCTGTGTTTGCGCATTGTTCAAATCGCTGTATCTTGCCGAGCCGTTATAGTGAATTGCATAAGGATGATTATCATTATACTCAACATGCTGACCGTTAAACTTGAGACAGTCAAGTTTTATTGAATAATGGTACGGTGTATTGTCATTAGCCTTCATTTTCCAAACGGACTCGCTACCTGTACCACTACCGTTTGAAATGTCAAGTTCATTACCGTTATAGCTGCCATCTTCAGCAATCATCTGGCTGATAACCGCCCAGTGCTGGGGGTCAATATGCTCGCCTGTGTCGCAAAGCACAAGCACCTCTACAGCCTCGGGACGGAAACCGTCGCCAATGGCGCTTGCATCAACGGTGTATTGAAGATCGAAGCTGTCCGGGTCAAAGTGGAGATGCAGATGAACATTTGCAACTTTGTCGCCCTCAAAAGCGGCGAGATACATATCGTCCTTGGTTTCCTCCATGTAACTGTCATGGTCATCCTTGGAAGCCGAGGATGTTTCGTTGAGATAGTGAGTATGGTAGTTTGTAGCAACAACCTTTATTCTGTACTCATGGTCTTTATCCTCAACGCCGGCAAACTCATATTCACCGTAACCGTGATCATCACCGTCTTCATAGTTTATGGGCGCAGTGATGTAATTTATTGTTTCAGCATAGCCGTTGGGATCGATACGCTGAAGCAACACAATAACACTTACAAGGTTATCATGCTCATAATATGTTGCATCAACTGCGATTTCGCCCTTGATGGTGAGCGGTTCGCGCCACTTGGCAATAAGAGTTGTGTCCTCAAATATAATCGTTTGGGAAACCGCAGCTTCATCTGTCATATTGCCGTTTTCGTCTGCAAGATACCAGCCGTCAAACACGTATCCGCCCTCTCGAGTGGGTACATAGTTTGCAAGATCGGGAATGCCGACCTGACGTTCAAGAACATTGTCACCTTCAAGCACGCCGCCGTTCGGATCAAATGTAACAGTAAATACTTCAATGCTTACAATACCCTTGATTGTACCGTTCTGTGCTTTGGCGGCTTCGTCATAGTAAGCACCGTTAAGCGTGCTTCCATTTGGAACATTGCCGCCATCAACAGTTACTGTTGTATAGAAACGGTTGTTGGGTGTCTTATAAACTATATGCTCGTTATCCTTATCAATTGCCTCGATAATCGTGCCGTCTGCAAGTTCATAGGAAACGACCTCTATGCGGTATGAGTAAGGAGTATGGGAAGCATCAGTGGTTGTCATCCAAACAGGATATGTGCCACTGCCACAGCCATTTTCATCAAGCGCAATACGCTTGTATGTGTGAGGCATCTGTGTGATAGTAGTCCACATTACATCCTCGCTACCGTCACCAAGCGGGTCTCCCCATGCGGTAACCTTTACGTTAACCGCGGCGGGTTTGAGCTCGTTTGCAACCTTCTTTGCCTCTTCATCAAGCTCTATCTCAAAAACAAGGTCAAAGTCATTGGGGTCAAATATAAATTCTGCCGTAATATGAAGGTCGCCGTTTTCGTCAACCTCTCTTGTAACAGGCAATATACGGTTATATCCGGATTTTACTGCAGTTACTGTATAGTCCGCGTCCTTTGCAACATTTACAAGAACAGGTGCAGTACCGACGTAGATCGTACGGTCAAGTCCGTTTTGTTCAAGATAGGTAGCATCAAATCCTGCAACAGTAAACTCGCTTGTGCCGTCCCAGGTGATGCTGTGTGCAATAAGCTCTGTAAAGTCGCCTTCGCCGCCAAAACGCTGGTCAACAGTGAATCTTATATCGTGCATTCCCCTATCGTTGTTGCGTCCCGAACCGTTCTCGGAAAGATGGCGGATAACTATATTTACATAAACATCATGCGACTCAACATAGCATGCGGTAAGCTGATACGGCTTTCCAAGAGCCTCTGTAAGAACATCCCCGGATTTATGAACATGACCGTCAGGACATGTCCAGTGCGTAAAGAGGTAGCCGTCTTTTTTCGGAACAACATCGGTAACCATTACCTTACTGTCACCAAGATAATACTCTGTGGCAATTTCAGGCGTTCCGCCTGCGGTGTCATAGTCAACGCTGTTAAAGAACAACGCTCTTGTACGGCTTGCGCCGCTGATGGTGAGATACTGATCGCCAAGACGTATCTTTTCATCGGAGCCGCTTTCAGAATAATAAATTGTATACGTTCCGTCGGCAAGGTCAGAAGAATATACACCTGTTGCCTTTTGCTCAAGCGGGAAATAGATTACTGAATCCTCATAACGAAGATAAAGAGTTTCCACACTCGGCATTACGGTTTGAATATCTACGCGCTCACCGCTTGCGGTTCCGGTAGAAGTATCATAAGTACCGTTTAAGATAACCTCAACGGTACCAACGTGTGCCGGCTTTGTGGTTTCATATACATATGCATAAACTGCCTCAGTATCGGGAGTCTTACCTACAACCTCGATCTGATACTCGGTATTGGGTGTGAGCCCTTCAAAAACTACATATTCTTTGCCGTCAATAACGGTGTCGGTACCCTCAACACCGCCGATAAAGTAACGGCAATTGTCGTCAAGGTTATCGAGCGTTATTACAGTTGAAGTAGAAGTTGTTGTAGGCTTTTCGTAAGAATACACCTTGATGATCTTGGTAGTTGTTACGTCTTTGTGGAACTTACAGTTTCCCTTTTTAAGAGTTATCTCTATCTGCGCCTCGCCGGAAGAATCGGCGGATACACTTGAAATATGATACTCATTTGTTTCTTTATCAAGAGTGATGCTGATGATATCCGCGCCTTTTACAATTTCTGCATCGGAAACAGAGCACTCTTCGCAAGTGATATGAACGATTGAGCTTTCACCAAGCAGAATTCTTACGTTTTTAGTATCCCCTTCAAACATACCAAAGGATACATGCTCTACGTCTCCTGCAAGGTTACTTGGAACAATACCTTTGTTCTCATACGTTGCCCACCACCAATAGCCGCCTGTCTGCACCTTGGTGCCTGTGTGGCTGTCAGTTGCAAGCAATTTCCCGTCAGGAGAGTAAACCTCAACGGTAATAGTGCCAACGAGTGAATCAATTGAAACATCTGCACCGTAAACAGATGCCCATGCATATCCGACACCGGTAAATGTCTTGTTATATGTGCGTCCCGGCATGTTTGAAAGTCCGTTTACATTTTTGCTTGTGTTGTGAATCTCGATCTCACCATCGGTATTATTGATACCGTACATATTGTGGGAGTTGTAGACATACAGATATGTACCGAGCGAACTTGTCCACTTGTATGTAAGTTCGCGCACATTTCCGTCATACCCCTCCACCCTTGCTTCAAGCAATTCACTTGAGCGCAGATCCGTTTGCGGACCGCGTGTAAAGCTGACTATATCCACCGTTACTGCATCCGCAGCAAATGTACTTGCCGCCAGCGCAAAAAACAAAACGAACAATACGGAAAATACAAGCAATTTGCCATTGCGCTTTCCGCACCCGATAATAGCCGTCATTTATGATACATCTCCTTGAAATATATTATTATAATATTATAATATTTTAGCACATATATTACTAAAAATAAAGTCATTTATGCTTTTTATTCTATTTTTGTGAATTTTAATTAATATTACATCATCAAACAGCTTGTTTTTAGTGAAATCATTCAATAATAAATCATTAAAAAACTATTTTTTGATTTTTGTCACATAAATATTTACATTGAAAACATTTCATGTTAAAATAAAAGCCGTGAAAAAAGTGTGATTTTTTCATAAAAACTCACAAATATTTAGTATTGAGTGTTTCTATTTTTAAGTATATAATAAAATTAAAATTATTTTTTGACAATATAAAGGAGTTTTTAGCATGAAGACTACTGAACTTATCAAGAATATCCAAAGCGGTGCGCTTGACAGCATTTTTGCAAAGCTCTACGGCGATGACGTTGATATGCAGAAAGCACGCTACATCCGCACAATCAAGAATTTCGAAGAAAACTACGGTGTTGACCGCGACGTTTCCCTCTTCTCCGTTCCCGGCAGAAGTGAAATCTCCGGCAACCACACCGACCACAACCACGGTTGCGTTCTCGCAGCTGCTATCAACCTCGACATCATCGCGGTTGCAGCAAAGAACTCCGACGGTCTTGTTCGCCTCCGCAGCGAAGGCTACACCGAGGACAGAATGACTGTTGAAGAATGCGCAAAGCCCAATCCTGACTATTTCTTCAAGTCCCGTGCACTCATTGCAGGCATGGTTCAGGGCTTTAAGGACTACGGTCATACCGCAGGCGGTTTTGACGCTTTCACCACCAACAATGTTCACAAGGGCAGCGGTCTTTCCTCTTCTGCAGCTTTTGAGGTTATGGTTGGTAACATCATCAACCACTTCTACAATGACGGTGCGGTTGACAACGCAGAAGTTGCACGCATTGCAGAGTGCTCCGAAAACGTTTACTTCGGCAAGCCCTGCGGTCTTATGGACCAGACTGCTTGCGCAGTAGGTGGCTTTGTTGCGATTGACTTTGCAGACCCCAAGGCTCCTATAATCGAACCCCTCGCATTTGACATGAGCGCTGCAGGCTACAGCCTTTGCATCACCAACACCGGCGGCAACCACGCAGACCTCAACGATGACTATGCTTCCGTTCCCGCAGAGATGAAGGCAGTTGCCGCTCACTTTGGCAAGGTTGCTCTCCGCGAAGTTACCAAGGAGCAGATCATCGGTGCAGTTCCCGTTCTCCGCGAAACCGTTGGCGACCGTGCAATTCTCCGTGCACTCCACTTTGCAAACGAAAACGAACGTGTTGCAGTTCAGAAAAAGGCACTTGAAGACGGCGACCTCGACACATTCTTCACTTATATGAAGGCATCGGGCAACTCCTCCTACAAGTACCTCCAAAACGTATTTACCACCAAAAACGTTCGCGAGCAGGGACTTTCTCTTGCACTCTGCCTCACCGACGATGCGCTCTCCGGCAAGGGCGGCGCATACCGTGTACACGGCGGCGGATTTGCAGGAACAATTCAGGCATTTGTTCCTCATGCTGACGTTGATGAGTACAGAAAGGCTATGGACACCGCATTTGGCTTTGGCTCTTGCGTAGTTATGTCCATTCGTCCCGAAGGTGCAATCAAAGTTTATTAATCAAAAGCAACAAAAAAGTGCTTGGCAAATGCCAAGCACTTTTTGTTATACTATTTTTTTGAGTAGGCTTACAACATTTTTCAAAGTAATATTGCTAACACCGTAGTAATGCTTACTTGTATCGATCGTTTTGCCGTTAAGCACATTATCAATAACCATAATGATATCGGTAATCGACAGTTTTCCGTCGGCATTGAAATCTCCGATAATCTCTCTGCCATTACCTACTCCGTTTGCGACAGTAACGGTCATTTTGCCCGTATTCTTAGTGGGGTCATATTTATTTGTGCTAAGATAACTGATAATTGAATTGTCTTGTACAGGAATATTTCCCCAACCGTTGATGTTAGCAGTGATTTCACCTGTAAAGTAGTTCATACCGTTCATTCCCGAATACTCTTCGTTTGAAACGGTTACATTCTTGCCAACGGTGAGCGACATATTGCCGCTATATGTGCCAAGAGGTGCGCTGGCAGCAAAAAGACGGCTGCCGCCGATAAGGAGAGTATACTTACCGCCGTTTATTTTAACAGTACAGTCATTTGAAGAAGAAGCGGTTGCCTCTGTGTCAAAATGTAATGTCTCCGCAAGGTTAACACTGTTTCTGTGTCCGAAAACAATTTTGCCCGCATAGAAGCGGAGGGTACCCTCGTTTGTAAATGTTTCGGTTATCTCAACATCGTTATAGTTGCCGACAATGGTGAGGTCGCTGCTTTCGCCCTTATCCTTGTGCACAAAATTGAAATTATCAAGTTTTATATCACTGCCTGCAAGAAGAAGTGAACCGGTAGTTGTCAACTGGAGTGTTGCACCCGTACCCTCACCTACGATTGTAAGCTTGGTCATATCAAGCGGAGTATTGATATTACCATCAAAAGTAATTGTGTCAAGAATATGAATTGTTGCAGTATCCGCACAAAGGCTGAGTGCATATTCAAGATAAGAAATAGGATTGTCCTTTGTGCCTGCACCGAATCTGGTTCCATTGTCCGATACATAGATATCGGTCTTTTTAATGCTTGGGTTGCCGTAATTGCCATTCTTTATTGCATTGTAAAGACGGTCTGCGTAAACCACATAGCCGTCATCATTCGGGTGAATACCGTCCTTGAGATATGTTGACGGAGCGGCAGAGAACTTAGGATAAAGCAGCGCATACATATCAATGAAGGTGTATTTTGAACCGAGTTCATCAGCTATACGCTTTTGAGTGGGACGAACAAGCGAAAACGCACGAACACGCTTTTCGGGAGTTGCAGAAGTAAGCGGAGAAATGGATGTAATATAAACCTTGTCGGTATCGGGCTTGTCGCCATGTTCCTTGATAAGTGCCTTGTAGCGTGAGTAATACTCTTCAAGGGCACCGTTGGAACGACCGGTGTAGTCGGCATCGTTGATACCAAGAGCAAATATGTAAATATCCGCACCCGATTCCTCAAGGCAAATGGGATATGCTACCATTGCCGGATAATAACGCACCGCCATGGGACGCATACCGCCGCTTGAAACACCAAAGTTTGAAACAAGCACATCCTCGCCTGAAGCAAGCGCGTTTTCAAGGTATTTTGCGGGATACGAATTAAAGAGCCAGTTTGTCGAACTGTGTCCCTCGGTAATGGAGTCACCGATAAATGCAATTCTCGTGGGGTCGGTGTATGTTTTAGTAGCACCGTTTACCTTGTCAAAACGTTTTACAGTGATACCGAGGTTTGTGGGATAGGTGATAGAAGCGATTTTGTTCTGTCCGTCATACGCCTTTACCTGGGTAGCATCAAAAACGGTGCCGCTCTTGAATGTACCGCCGGTAACATCAACTGTATAGTTGCCGCGGATAAGCTGGGAATATCCTGCCTCAGTATAACCGGCAACGATTGCTCCGCCGTTGAAGGTACCGCCGGTAATTTTCAAGGTAATATCGCCGTCTGCCGCATAGTACTTTCTGTCCGAAGCAGTGAGCGTTGACACAGCAGAAGCCGCCGAGCTTACATGCCCCTTTCTGCCAAGGAGGTAGATGGGCATATTGAATGTGCCGCCGTTTATAGTGAGCGAACCGCCGTCTGCAAGAATACTCATGCCCGAAAGGCTGAAGCCGTTGATGTTTTTATTCGGAGCAAGTGCATCCGAATAATCGCCCGAAGCGCCGAATGTACCGCCGTTTACGGTAACGGTAATGGGTGCGGCAATAGAACCGAGTACGTTTGAGCAGCCCATAGTGGTTGCATTTTCGGAGCGTAAATTTCCTCCTTCAAAGCGAAGGAATGTACCGCCGTTTACGGTGATGGAATAAGGAAGCGTTGTCACCGCCGCAGAATTCGTTGTATCGTTATCGCTGATAATGCCACCGTAATAACTGAACGAAGCGTTGCTTCCGCCACTCGTAGTCACTTTGAAGTTTTTGGTGAAAACAACACTGTTGAAGCTGCCGACAAAGCTGCATGCAGCATTTGCTGCGATGTCTATCGGCATATCAAAGATAAATGTGTTTGCATTTTCGTTTTTGCCGAGAGTGGTTCTGCCGGTGATAATCATTTTAGCACCGTTTTTTGCAGTAACTGTAAGGTCTGCCGACTGTTCGGGAATATTAACGCCCCCACGCGTAACATCGCCGACAAGCACAATCGTTCCGCCTTTGCCGTCAAGTGCCGCAACTGCCGCTGCGAATGTACCGACAGGTGCCGTTTCGGTTGTACCGTCACCCGTTCCGCCGTCAGCAACGTATACGGTTACCGCGCTTGCCGCCACACAAAGCACCAGCACAAATGTTAACATTGTCAGCCACTTTAAAGTTTTTTTCATACCGTACTCCTAAAGTTTATTATTGTATATTTTTTAATTGTACTTTTATAATAGCACAATTCTGTTTTTGTATCAATAGTGATGCTATTTCTTTTTGAATATTTGATATAATTTTTATAATATTTGTAATGTCTCTTGCAGTGCTCGGTGATTCTATGATATAATATTATAATGTTTTACAGAAAGGAGGCTTGTGCATGGAGGATGTATCATTGGTTTCGCTTTATTCAGGCTCAAAGGGCAACTGCACATATATCCGCGCAGGACAGGACGAAATCCTGATTGACGCAGGACGCTCTTTTCGCGCACTTTCAAACGCACTTTCAAGCATCGGCGGCGACCTATCGCGCATCAAGGCAATTTTCATCACGCACGAGCACTCCGACCATGTAAGCGCGCTTGAGATGCTCTCTAAAAAATGCCGCATACCGATACATATCACCGAGGACTCTGCAAAAAAGGTCCTTGCCACCACTTCATATGTAAAAAACAACTTAATTTGCCATTCTCCTGTTTTTGAGGAGCAAATCGGTGAACTTACGGTGCGCTCATTCCCCACCCCGCACGACAGTGACATGAGTGTTGGTTATACGATTTCGCTTGCAAACGGCGAAAAAATCGGATATGCAACCGATATCGGACATATCACAAGTGCAATTCGCGAAAATCTGCTTGGCTCCTCTGCGGTTGTGCTTGAATCAAACCACGATGTGAAAATGCTTGAAAACGGCCCCTATCCCTCGTGGCTGAAAATGCGGATCGGTTCAAAACACGGGCATCTTTCAAACGCGGACTGCGCCGCGTTTATCCCGGAACTCATCGCAAACGGAGCTACGGACATTATGCTTGCCCATCTCTCGGGCGAGAACAATGCACCCGATGTTGCACTTGAGTGCGCAAAATGCGCTTGTCAAAACGGATGTCATCTGTGTGTGGCAAGAGAAAGCGAGCCAACAAAACTACTGTAATGTTTAAAATAACGATAATTTCTGTCGGCAATATGAAAGAAAAATACTTTGCCGAGGCTGTAAAAGAATACGAAAAACGCATATCTGCCTATGCCGAGGTGCGCGACATAAATCTGAAAGAAGAAAACCTTGACAACCTACGAGAGGGCGATATTGCGGCGGCTCTTGAAAAAGAGGGAAAAGCAATTTTAGATGCAATGCCGCAACGCGCATACAAGGTTGCGCTCTGCGTGGAAGGTAAATCGCTTTCAAGCGAAAAGCTTGCCGAGCTTGTAAGCGCGGCAAAAGACTCGCAGGGAGAAATCTGCTTTATCATCGGTTCAAGCCATGGACTCTCTCCCAAGGTAAAATCCGCGTGCGACTACCGCTTATCAGTATCCGCACTGACATTCCCACACAGACTGATGCGCGTGATTTTAACAGAAGCAATTTACCGCGCGCTCTCAATCGCAAACGGCGGAAAATATCACAAATAAGGAGGATACCACATGACACATAAAACGCG
>SVRG01000055.1 GCA_015064965.1 Oscillospiraceae bacterium | reverse complement strand
CTCCCTGATGCGCTTCGCTATTTTGCCGTAATGAAGACGGATGCGCCAAAACAAAAAAGCGGTGTATCCATTAGTGATTTTACCGGTAAAAACAGAAGAAAAAACAGATTTTAATGGAGATTTTATGAAACAGATTACAGTAAAGGCGGCAAAGCATATTTGTTCGGTTCCTGCCTGCAAAAGCACCGCCACATTTAAGGTTTCGGGCAGTCCAAATCTGCTCGGCGGCTTTTACATCTGTGCCGACTGTGCGATGCAGATTGCACGGCTGACAAAGCCGAAAAAAGGAGAAAAGGCTTGACGGTGTTTGTTTTTACAGCTTTTTTGATAATGCTTTTCTTTCTTGAAGTTTCTCACCGCCGCGAAAGAAAAGAGATGTATAAGCTTTTTTGCAAGGATGAAAAAAAGTCGCACACAGCGCGGCATATTTCACCTCACCGCAAGACTCTTGATGAAAAAAGGAGAATCAATAAATGAAACTTTTTCAGTTTAAAGAAAAAGAGCCGCCGCGCGGAGAGTACAGGGAGGACATTCTCAAAATGATCGAGGATGAGTGCCGCCGCAGACACGAGGAGCGCCGCCCGCTTGAGCTTAAGTGGATGCTTTGTTCCGACTTCTTTTCCGGGCACCAGTACCGCGACATCAACCCATACCGTGGCGAGCTTGAGGACTATGAACCTCCGTATGACTACATGGAGCGCGGTGTTTACAACCGAATAGCGCCCCTTGTTGAAACACGTATTGCAAACTTCAAGTCGCTTGACTTTTCAATGGCGGTGCATCCGGCGACAAGCGAACTTAGTGACTATGAAAAAAGCCTTGTTGCTACAAGACTTTTGACGCAAACACAGTACAAGTGCAATTTTTCCACAAAAAAGGACAGTCTCATACTCTGGAGTGAGCTTTGCGGCACGGCTTTCTTGCTTTCGTGGTGGGATTCGCAAAAAGGGGATACCGTTTTTGACGGTGAAAAGAATATTCCGCTCGGCGATCTTGACTTTGGTGTTATAACCGCTTATGAAGTACTGCCCGAAAGTATTTACAAGGAAAATCTTGAGGATCAAAGCTCAATTATCATCGAACAGGTTGTGAGCGTTGGCGAGATCGACCGACGCTTCGGCGTGCGTGTAAAGCCGCGCGATGTTGACACATACGCGCTTGTACCTGTGGCAGGTGTTGGCGGTCTTTCGTATGTTGGGGCAACCTTTTCGGCAGGTCTTCGCAAGGCAGAAAATGCCACATTGCTCCGCACCTATATGGAAAAACCCACAGCGCGCCATCCGTCCGGCAGAATGTTTATTGCAACGCCTGACCGTATCCTGTATTACGGCACTTTGCCGATAGACGAGTATCCTATTTCCATGCTTCGCTCAAAGCGCGTAGCAGGAATGTTTTTCGGACGTTCGGTTATAGAGGACTTGATTCCGCTTCAGCGTGCGTACAACGGTGTGAAGAATAAGATCCACGACTATATCCGCTCTCTGGCGCTCAATCCATTGCTTGTCCCCGAAGGCTCGGTGGATGATATTGACGAGCTTGCCGCGCATGGTGTTGCGCCCGGCGATATTGTGGAATATGACCCCGACCGTGGCGAGCCAAAACCGCTTTCCACGCAGAATCTGCCCACGGGCGTATTTGATGAGTGCGAAAACCTTTCGCGTGAGATGGAATACGTTGCAGGACTTTCACATCTCGGCGCAACCGGTAATAGCCCGACAACGCTTAATAGCGCAAGTGCGATAGAAAGCCTGCGCAGTATCGACGGCGTGCGTCTTGCGCTCACCGGCGATGCAATCCGCCACGCGGTGCTTTCTGCAGCAAAAATATGGCTCAAGCTCTACAAAACTCACGGTGAAGTTTCACATATCGAAAAACTGTCCGGCGGTTATGATAAGAGCGCAATATTTGTCTGGTGCGGCGAGGACATCAATTCATACGATGTTGTTTTTGACAGTGAAAACTCACTGCTTCACAGCGATGCCAGCCGCATTGCAGCAATAAAAAACGGTATCAGCATGGGACTTTTTGACGGTGAAGACGGTAAAATCCCGCGTCTTATCCGCAAAAAACTGCTTTACGGATTGCGTCTTGGTGACTTTATGCGAAACCTCTATGAAGATGACCTTCAAAGTGCGGCGGCGCGCCGTGAAAACATGGAGCTTGTTGAAGGCAATGCGGTAGAGGTAAGCAGTTTTGACGACCATGAGCTTCACATTGCCGAGCATCGCCGCGCGGCGCTTGAATACTCGTATTATAAGCTTCGCCGTGATGATCCAATACGGGCAGCGGTGCTTGAAAACCACATAAAAGAGCATGAAGAAAAGAAAGGAAAAACCGATAATGGAACAAACGAAATCACAAACTCTTGATTTGGAAAAGCTTTTTACGCTTAGCGAAGAGGAGCGCGTCGCGGCATTAGAGGAATACACCGCTTCAGTTGAGGCCAATGCACGTGCCGCCGTTGCCGCAGAGTATGATGCGGAGCTTAAGACCATGCGATATGAGTCGGTAAAGAGCAAAATGGCACTTGACAGCACGCTCCCAAACTTCGGTGCGCGCATTGGCGCAATTGAGGAAATAATTTCGGCAAATGCCGCACTTGGAACAATGAGCGATGAGGACAAACTCCGTACCGCTTATTATATCGACCGCGGCAAAAGTGCAGCAGCGACACCGAGCGCCGAGGAACTCTTGAATCTCATCAAGGGAAATCCTGAGGCAATGCGCCTTTGCGAGGCGGCAATTCTGGATAAACTCCATAAAGAAAATCCTCCTGCGCTTTCATCAACCAGCGGCAGCGCAAGCGTTCCGCTCACCCCAAAGGCAAAGCCTAAAAACTTAAGCGAAGCCTCCGCACTTGCGCGTCAGGCTTTCGGAATTTAAAACAATAACATTTTACATTTGAAAGGAAGATAACTAAAATGGCACAAATTCTTACAAAACTTGAAGCAATTCTTAAGGACAAGTATCAGCCCGCGCTTACCAATCAGATCAATACCGAGCCTTCTCCTTTTCTTGAAAAGATCAAGAAGGTTGCGCTCACCAACAACACAATAAAGTGCGCCGCTCCCGTCGGCATCAATGGCGGTTTCGGCTTTGGTGCAGAGGGTGTTGGAACTCCCAAGGCCGGCGCACAGCGCTATACCCGCTTTGAAATCGACGCAGTTGATATGTACGTTGACCTTCAGATTTCAAATAAGACCATTGAACTTGCAAGCTCCAACGCGGCTTCCATGATCAATGCGCTTGACAGTGAGATCAAGGGCTCCTATGCCGCTGCAAAGTGGAATATCGGCAGAGCGCTTTTCGGTGACGGTACAGGCAAGCTTGCTACCGTAAGTGCGGCAGTTGCAAACGGCAACAACACCGTTATTACCCTTGACAGCGTAAAGCGTGTGATTGAAGGCCTTTCTATTGACCTTTATGACAACGATGCCTCCCTTGCAAACGGCAACGGCGGTCATCGCATTATTTCCGTTGACCGCGCAAACAAGACCGTAGTTTGTGAGGGCACACTCACCCTTAACACAGACAGCGGCTTTATCACCGTTCAGGGCAGCTATAACCGCGAGCTTATGGGCCTTGGTGCGATCTTCGGTGACGGTGAAACCCTCTACGGCATCACCAAGAGTGAAAATCCTTGGATCTGCCCCACCACCGTTGATGCCGGCGGCGATATCACTGACCTCGTTCTTTATCGTGGCATCAAGGAGGCAAAGGATTATAAGGGTGCAAATATCGACCTCCTTATGATGGGCGACGATGCCTTTCTTGCATATCAGGACTACATACACACCAACAATGTTACCGTTACCGATAAGTATCACTTTGTCGGCGGTGCAGTTGGCTACAAGATTCTTGTTGGCTCCAACGAGGTAGTAATCGTAAACGAGCGCTTCGTTCCCGAAAACGAGGTTTGGGGTGTTGATACCTCCGCGTTCTATCTTGAAGCTACCCCCTGGAACTTCATGGAAAAGGACGGCGGCGTATTTGTACCTATGCCTGACACATCCATTTTCCGTGCGCTTCTTGCTTCTTACGGCAATCTCATGTGCACAAATCCCGGCGGCTGCGTGCGTTTTGTTAACGCGGCAAATTAAAAAGGTTTGAAAATATGAGAACCTTTCAAAGGTTCTCATATTTTTACTAAATGGAGGTTTTTATGGATTTAAAGAAACTTTATGGGGACGCTTGTGTGCGGCTTGGCAGAGAACTTCCTATATATGAGTTTTTATCCTATGTTGACACATGCGTGCGGACACTTCTTTGCCGATATCAGAAGAAGTTGCTTATCGGCATCAGCGAATATACCTCACCTGAAAGTTTAAATTCGTCAATTGCGCTTGATGGGATTTTTTATACTGCGGTTTTGTATTTTGTACTTGGTAGCGCGAGCGGCAATGAAAAATTGCTTGAAAAATGCGATTTGGAAGCAGAAAACGCATACAGAACTCTTTGGAAAAAAGCGGCGCGTGGAAAGCGCCGCGTTTGTGACAGGTGGTGAGCGCGATGACGGTAAATGAACTTGTTTTAGAGGTAAGCGGCAATTTTGAAGGGGAGTTTTTCCCAAACTACTCGTATCTCGTCTGTGAGTATAATAGGATAATTCGCACACTGCTTTTGATGTTACCGTGCGCTGACGCAAGTGTTACACTAACGCCAAAGGACGGAAAAATAGATGCAAAGCTTTTGCCGGAGCAGGTTCGCCGTGTGTTCTGTGATGAATGTGAACTTATGGCGGCATCGGGTACGCTTTTTTCACTTATGCCTGAGGCAAAGCTTTATCATGCGGCGGACGATGGTATTTATGTAACTGTAAACGGCGAATGTACGGTGTTTTACCGCAGTTTGCCGCCCGATGTAACAGATGTTGACACGCTTGAAGCACAGTTTCCGCTTGATGCAAGGTACATACCGCTTGTTCGAGCATGGCTGATGCGCTCGGTATATCTTTATGTCGGTGACTTTGACGGGGCAAATGCATACGGTGAGGAGTACAATGGCTATCTTGACCTTTTCAAGCGTGAAAACGGGGTGAGAGAATGAGGGCGCCCATTTTTTCGGCACAGTCCAAAAAGGTGCTTGATATATGCAGTTTTTCAGGCGAGAATTACGGCAAACTTTCTAATGGGCAGCTTCTTGACAGCAACAATGTAAGCGTGCTTCCCGGCGGCGCACTTTGCTCTTTGCTTGCAGAGAGAAAAATCAACATAACAGCGGGGGCAAAAACGCTTGCAGACGGTGTATATACTCTGTCTGAGGAGTATGATGCTGGATATGAAACACCGGTAAAAGCTGAGTGGATATACGAAAATGTGTGTCCGGCAGAAGTTATGAAATATGAAGACAGGTATCTTACTACTTCGCGCATATTTATCAAGAACATTGGCGAATACGGCAAAAACGAAAACGGTTATCGCCGTATTGTCGGCAGTTTTGGAGACGGCGAAAACATATTTGTGTTTTACGAGGCTTGCTATATCATAATGGACGAGCGGCGAGATGCAGAATACTCAAGGCTTCCAAAAGGATATGTTGTGCAGTTTTCCACCGCCGATGGCGGATCGCTTTGCGTGTACGCGCTTTCACAGTTGTTTATGGATGTTATAAGCAGCAAAGGCGGCATAACTACGTCGCTTATTGACGCTCGGCTGATGCTGCATGACAGTATAACCAATGCAAAATATCAGAAAAGCACGCTTATAAGCACAAACGGAAATACTTATAAATATGCATCGCTCGATTATGCGCCTTCGCTCGGTGAGAGTTATGCATGGAATCTCGACAAGGTATACACCGAGCTTTATAAAACGCTTGGCGACTATCCGCATACTTATTTTTCGTATCAGGAGCGCACGAGTATGATAAAGTACAGCAACAAAGAAACCGGCGACGGAATCTTTGAAAGTGCGGGTGAAAAGCGACTGATTCTCCCCGAAATGCGGCTTTTGACAAAGTCGGGTGGAAAGTGGGGAATTTCAAGCGAAAAGGCCGATATGCCAAATTTCTATGCAGCGGTGCAGTATCTTGACAGATTGTTTGGTATCTGTGATGATACCGTTTATGCATCTGTTATGGGAAAATGCAACGATTTCAAAGAAACGCTTGACGAAACGCCTGTTGGCAGTTGGCGCATGGTTACTCCCGATGAAGGCGGCTTTACTGCTATAACTGCATATGGCGGCAAGGTGGTTGTTTTTACAGCGGAGCGCATGATGACAATAAGGGGAAACGAGCTGCCTTTTGTGCTTTCATATGTCGGCGAACACGGTTGTGTTTCCGGCGGTGCTCTTGCCGCGCTTGACGGTTTGCTTTATTTTGTCTCGCATGAGGGAGTCATGTGTTACAACGGCTCAAGCGTAAAGAAAATAAGTGCTCCTTTGCCGCGCACAGTTGATTATTCAATGGCGGCACTGACCGCTGATTGCGGCATGCTTGTGCTTACGGTATATGACGGAGGTCTTTGGTTTTATGAGCCGGTGAGCGGCGAGTGGAGCCGCCGCATATTTGATTCAAGTGATGTTTCGTTTATAGGTGGCAGTGCAATTGCCAAAAAGGAAAACGGTTGTTTTGCGTACCGTCTTTTTGACGATTTTGGCGATTTTTCATTTTCGGTTGCGCTTGCAAACAACGGTAGACGCAGAATAAAAAGCATATCCGTGACGGCAAATGTCGGACTTGATTCGGAGCTGACTTTGCTTGATGAAAACGGCAATGCGCTGATGTGTATTTATGATACCGAAGATGAGATTGTAACGCGAACATTTTTGCCACGCGCATTTTATGCCGACAATGGCAAAATTCGTTTTGAAGGCAGGGGCGATTGCACACTTTACGGACTGCACATAGAGTATGTGCCGCTGCTTTTATCCACAAAGAGAAAAGGATAGGTGATTTATGTTAGTTATAGATGTAAAGGTTAAAGGATGCGAAATAGAACTGTCGCAACCTACTATTGCAAGCGGAATGGCGGGAAAGGCAATTTTGCATTTTCATTTTGACAGTGAGTGGCAAGGTCTTGCAAAAACGGCGGTGTTCAATCTCCCACGCGGAAATGTTCTTATACCTCTTGATGATGATGTATGCGTATTTCCCACAGAGGTACTTGCTAAAAGCGGCAGCTATAGGCTCGGCGTGTTTGGCACTGACGGCGATAACACACTTGCATCCGTTTTCTGTTCGGTCAGAGTTGAGCACGGTGCAGCGGTAAAAGGGAGCAGTGCTGCAAATTACACCCCCGATCTTTATGAACAGTTTTCTGCTAAATTTGCAAAGTTTGAAAACATGTCCGCTACTGCCGCAGAGGGAGAAGCTGTAGGAGCAACTATCAGTGAGGTTGACGGCAAAAAGGTGTTGAATATTATTGTTCCTCGCGGTAAAGACGGCGAAAAGGGCGACCGCGGTGAAAAGGGCGAACCGGGATACACTCCCATGCGCGGCGTTGACTACTGGACTGAAGATGACGTCAAAGAGATTATAAAAAACGTTTATCATGGTTTCTGTTATGATGACGGCAGACCCACTTACGGCGGAATAGTCAGCTTTGCAAGCGAAGAAGACTTTGAAGCATGGAAAGCAGAGGAGATGCACTACTATGACCCAAATGCCGCCGGAAGCCAAAACATGATTGTCTTGATTGCAGGAGTGCCGCGATACTTTTATTCCGGCTGGTTTGGAGAGGGATATCTGCCGTTTGCCGCGCCGATGCTTGACAGCGAAAAGGCAGCTATTGATGAGCGGTTTGACAAGCTTTCTGCTGCTTCTGAACTCATCGAAACGATAACGGTTGAGGAGGACGGAGTGACCGCTGTTAAGCGAACCGAGGAGCCGGACGGCACGCCGTATAATTTCAAGTCACTTGAAATTTTTGTAAGGCAAAAACAAGGAGCAAATAACAGTCGATGCGGTTTTGTTTTCGGTATAAAGGAAACTGCCGATAGCGAAACAACATCTTCACCTATAATAAGTCCTTCCCAACAGACTTTTTTAAATACCGCGGATTCTTCCACTATATGTCGTGTTAATGTAAATCACGGTAATTTACACGCAGAAACGACGGCGAGAGCAAGCACACTGGCGGCATATACGCCTACGGATTTGCAGTTGCCGAATTTCACTGTTGAAAACAGTGTAAAAGCGGTGTCGATTAACGGTGTGCGGTATTATTCGCTAAATTCTTATGTAATTCCGGTGGGAACAACAATTGAGATATGGGGTGAGAGAAATGCCTAAAATTGATATTAATGGAACTGTGCGCGAGATGACCGATGCCGAACTTGAAGAAATGGCTATAGAGGAGGTAGAGGAAACTCTGCCGACTGCTGATGAGCGTATTGCATCGCTTGAAGCGCAGAACAGAGAACTGCAGAAGTTGCTTGAAAACCTGCTTTCCAAGGAGGGGAGCGCATGACATGGGAGATAGTTTTGGGACTTGTTGCACTTGTTGGGTTTGGCATCAGCGTTTCAACGCCGATAATCAAGCTCAATACAAGTATCACAAAGCTAAATTGCTCGATAGATGCGCTTAACAAAAACATGGAAGTAAGCACCAAGCGGCTTGATGCTCACGGTGAGCAGATAGACGATCTTGAGCACCGCGTGACGGTGCTTGAGGGCTTCCACGATGAAAAAAGAATGGAGGGGCATTTATGAAAATACCGTTTCAATGTGACAGCGTGAAGGTGACTTCCGCTTTTGGCAAGCGTACACTTAACGGCGGCAGTGATATACACGGCGGATATGACATGGTGGGTGTAGGCTCGCGCGATGTTGTAGCAGTCTGCGGCGGCGTGGTTGCATCCTCGCAGATCGTCACCAACAAAAACAACCGCACATGGGAGTGGGGCAACTATGTGTGTATCAAGACCGATGCAGGGCAGTACCACTATTATTGTCATCTTGCAAGCCGTGCGGTTAAAAAAGGTCAGCGTGTAAATGCAGGAGACAAGCTCGGTATTATGGGTAACACCGGCTACTCATTCGGTGCGCATCTGCATTTTGAGGTGCGTGCCGCAGACGGCAAGACAAAGATATCACCGGAGGGTGTGCTTGGTATACCCAATAAGGTTGGTACATACACGCACTCTACCCTTGAGCGTGATCTTGACGTGCTTTTGAAGCGCGGCATAATCAACTCGCCGCTTTATTGGCGGCAGGTTGCGGCAAAGGTGCAGTATTTGCCGGAGCTTATTCACAATTTTGCACAGGCACTAAAATAACAACAGAAAAGAGGTAACGTATGAAGACTTTGAAAACAAAACTCACAAGCCGTAAGTTTCTCATGGCTGCCGCAGGTGTTGTCAGCGGCATTGCGCTGATTTTAAACGGCAACTCAACTGAGGGCATGGGCGCAGTGATAACATCTGTGCTTGGCTATCTTATTGCAGAGGGTTATATTGATGCAAAGGCACTAAAGGCGCAACTCGACAAAGAAAACTCTTGCAATGAAGAGAAAAAAACAGTATAATTAAGAAAAATTCCCGCGCGAGCGGGAATTTTTTGGATATTCTCAAAAATTTCACATAATAATCCTTATATTATCATTAAAATAAATTATTATATAAAAGTGAAATTCTGTTATAGGAGTATTTGTATGGAAGACAAGAAAATAAAACGCCGTAAGCGCGGTAAGATTATCAAGCGAATAATTACCATTGTGATTATTCTTGCAATTATAGTTGCGGCAGGTTTGTTTGTATACAAGCGCTTTTTTCAAAACAGGCCGATGCAGCTTGCAGAGACAAAGTATACCGAGGTGAAAGTTGAACGCCGCGATATCAAAGAGGAACTTTCTGGCAGCGGCACGCTTGAGAGTGCGGACTCGTATACGCTTTCATCGAGAGTTTCCGGCGAGATTCTTTCCGATACCTTTGCCGAGGGTGATATTGTAAAAAAAGATGACGTGCTCTATGTTATTGATAGCTCCGATGTTGATTCAAACATCAGGCGCGCAAATAATACCCTAAGTCAAAGCATAGAAACGTATAACGAAAAGCTTGCAGATCGCAAAGAACTTGTTATAAGTGCGCCGATAAGCGGGACGGTGATCGGTCTTAACCATGACAAAGGAGATTCGGTCAATACAAATTCTCCCCTTATGACTATCAAAAACACATCCACGCTAACCATAAAAGAATACTATAGTGCGGAGTATAAAAACTCTGTCTATGTAGGCATGGGAGCCACTGTTTCCGTTCCGGGACAAATGCTTAATGTAAGGGGCAAGGTTTCGGAGATTTCAACGCTCACAAGAACTTCAGAGACAGGTGTTGTTTGTTTCCCTGTAACAATAGAGATAGAGAATCCCGGCTCGCTTTTTGAGGGAGCTGTGGCAACCGCATGGCTTGACGGCGGTATCTATCCAACTATAACAAGCGCAGACGGTCTTATGGCAAGCGCAATTAAGACGGTCTATGCAGGCGTTTCGGGCGATATAGAAAAGCTTAACGTAGAAAACGGCGACACGGTAAGCCGCGGATTTGTTCTTATGGAGCTTTCAAGCGAAACTCTTGAAGATGAGATCGAACGCGCGGCAGATTCACTTGAGGATGCGCAGATATCCATAGACAATCTGAACGATACCCTCGACAACTATACAATCAAAGCGCCAATCAACGGAACGGTTGTACGCAAAGCACTTAAAGCAGGCGAAAGTGCCGAAAACGGTGCAACACTGTGCATGATTTATGACCTTTCATATCTCACGGTTACGCTTGCTGTGGATGAACTTGATATTATGTCAGTGGCTGTCGGACAACAGGCTACCGTAACGGCAGATGCAGTGGAGGGCAGGGAGTTTTCGGGCGTTGTAACCCGCGTTGGCGTAAACGGCACAACATCCGGCGGTGTTACCACTTATCCGGTTGATGTGCGCATTGACGAAACGGGCGGACTTCTCCCCGGAATGAACGTTGACATCGTAATCACAGTAAAAGAGGCATCGGGAGTCCTTGCAGTTCCTGCCGATGCTTTGTCAAGGGGAAATAGAGTGCTTCGCAAGACGGCAAACGGCTCAACCGGTGAAAACGCGCCTGACGGATATGAGTATGCGGATGTTAAAATCGGCATGGCGGACGAAAACTATGTAGAGATAATTTCCGGACTTGAAGAGGGCGATACCGTTGCGTATGTTGCAAAAACAGTTTCTTCGGGTAACAATATGTTTGGCATGATGATGCCCGGCGGCATGGGCAATATGCCCAGCGGTATGGGAGGTACACGTCCAGGCGGAAATATGGGCGGAGTACGTACGGGCGGCAATTCGTCGGGAGGAAGATATTGATGAAAACACCGCTCCTTGAATTTCGCTCTGTTTGTAAAACTTACTACATGGGCGATGATGTGGTACGCGCGGCGGATAATATTTCATTTTCGATATATGAAAACGAGTTTGTTGCCATTGTAGGCAAATCGGGTTCGGGAAAATCCACCTGCATGAACATTATCGGTTGCCTTGATGTGCCGACATCGGGGCAGTATCTGCTTGACGGATACGATGTAGGACTAATGGATAAAGACGAGCTTTCGGAGATACGCAACGAAAAACTCGGATTTATCTTTCAGCAGTATAATCTTTTGCCAAAACTCAATTTGCTTGAGAATGTAGAAGTACCGCTGATGTATGCAGGTGTTTCAAAGCGCGAGAGACGCGACATTGCCAAGCGCGCGCTTGAAAGTGTGGGACTTGGTGACAAGTTTCGCAACAAGCCCAATCAGCTTTCCGGCGGTCAGCAGCAGAGAGTTTCAATTGCGCGAGCGCTTGCAAACAGCCCATCGGTAATTCTTGCCGACGAGCCGACCGGCGCGCTTGATTCACGCACAAGCCGTGATGTACTTGCATTGCTCAAAGATTTGCACGGCAAGGGAAACACAGTTGTGCTTATCACCCATGATAATTCAATTGCCGCGACAGCACAGAGGATTATTCGTCTCGCAGACGGTAAAGTTATTTATGACGGCCCTGCAGAGGGGGCGTTTGACAGCAGTATAGACAGTGCGTGCGAACCTTTAGAAGCACCCGTCGAGGAGCAGGCAGAGGAGGGGTACAATGAGCATTTTTGAGACCTTTTCTCTTGCGCTTTCCAACATATGGAGCAGCAAAATGCGCTCGTTTTTAACCATGCTCGGTATCATCATCGGTATTGCATCCGTAATGGTTATCGCAGGATTTGGCGACGGTATGGAAAACTATATCACCGAGTCGTTTCAAAGCGCGGGCACAAATGTGCTTACCGTATCGCTGACCGGTACCGGCTCATCAAGTACTGTCAAGGTTGATGATATGTATGATATGGTTGAGGAAAACAGCGAGATTCTCGATTTTGTTTCCCCAAAAGTAACCATGCGTTCACAGCTTAAAATAGGAACCGAAACCTATAACCGCACATCGGTAACCGGTGTGGGCGAGGAATATTTTGATATCTATGACTACAAGGTTGAAAAGGGCCGCGAGTTCAGGTACATTGATATGGAAAAGCGCACAAGGGTGTGCATTATCGGCTCGTATGTGGATAGCGAAATGTTTGACGGACAGTCGCTTGGACAAACGCTGCGCATGGGCGGCGAGGTGTTTACAGTAATAGGCGTGCTTGAAAATATTGATGACGAGCCACGACAGGGCGGCAGCGATGATGTGGTGTATATCCCATATTCGATAGCGGCTCGGCTGTCATATTCCGGCACGGTTTCAAGTTATGTTGTTACTGTAAAATCCGATGATCTTATCGACCGCGGGCAGAACCTGGTTGAAAACGAACTCTTTGAGATACTCCGAAGCGAGGATGCATACACCGTTACTTCCTTGACGGTGCTTCTTGACATGATGACCGAGATGATCGATGTTGTTATTTTAGTGCTGACATTTATTGCGGGCATATCGCTTGTAGTCGGCGGCATCGGCATAATGAACATTATGCTTGTTTCTGTTTCCGAGCGCACGAGGGAGATTGGTATAAGAAAGGCGCTTGGTGCAAAGGAAAGCGCGATTTTGTCGCAATTTGTTATTGAAGCTGCGCTTACCAGTGCTATCGGCGGTATAATCGGAATTCTGTGCGGCTACGGTCTTTCCACAGTTGCAACAAATATTATAACAAATCTACTTGGAGAAACGCTTACGGTTTCGCCCTCAGCTACATCTATTGCGGTTGCATTCGGTGTATCCGCGCTTATCGGAATAGCGTTCGGCTATTTGCCTGCACGCAAAGCGGCGGTGCTTAATCCAATAGATGCATTGAGATACGAATAAGGAGAGCTTATGAAAAAATATATAAAATTAATCTGCGCTGCAGTGCTTTGCGCATCGCTTGCGTTTTCAGCGGCGGCATTTGCCGATATAAGCGATGAGAAAACAGCCGAGGCAGTTGATACGCTTTGGGGTATGGGGCTTGTCAGCGGTACAAGTGCCACCAAATACAGCCCGGCACAAACGCTCACGCGTGCGCAGGTCTGCACTATGATGGTTCGCGCAATGGG
>SVRG01000054.1 GCA_015064965.1 Oscillospiraceae bacterium | reverse complement strand
GTAGTATTTATTCAACGCTCAAAAGGTTATCTCAACCGTCCAACCCTTACGATTGACGAAATCGGCGAAGTTGCAAAACTTGTACACGAAGTTTCCGAGGCATATGTTGTGGTTGACAACTGCTACGGTGAATTTGTAGAGGACAGAGAGCCTACAGAAGTCGGAGCTGATATGATAATCGGTTCCCTTATCAAAAATCCCGGCGGCGGAATGGCAGAGTCCGGCGGATATATCGCAGGCACAAAAAAAGCTGTTGAACTTGCCGGATACCGTTTTACCGCTGTTGGCGTAGGTCTTGAAATAGGCGCCAGCCTCGGTCAGACAAAAAGCATGTACCGCGGTCTTTTCTATGCCCCGCACACTGTTGCTCAGGCAATGAAAACTGCGCATTTTGCCGCATATATATTTGAAAAGCTCGGATATGACTGCTCGCCGCGCTACAATGAGCGCCGTAGCGATATAATCCAGATGATTCGCTTTGGCGCGCCTGAAAAGCTAATCGCTTTTTGCCAAGGAATTCAAGCGGGCTCGCCTGTTGACGCATTTGTTTCTCCCGAACCTTGGGACATGCCCGGCTATACCGATCCTGTTATCATGGCCGCAGGTGCTTTTGTCGGCGGCTCATCCATTGAGCTTTCTGCCGACGGTCCCATACGTCCGCCCTATAGCGCATTTTTACAGGGCGGTCTTACATACGAAAGCGGCAAAGTGGGAATTCTCTCTGCCGCAAGAGCACTTTTAAAACTTGAACAAGGAGAGTAAAAATGAAAAGAATTATTGCACTTTGCCTTTCACTCATTATGTGTATCGGTTTGGCTGCATGCGCAGAGAATAACGCTATTGACGTTCCAATGGGAATGATGCTAGCGTCAGACCCCGATATTCCCGAATATGTACTTATGGTGCCCAATGACTGGACAATAGAAAGTTCAACCGGCACCACCACCGCATATTACAAAGATAATCTCAGCGGTTCGGTTCTCGCAACGTTTAGCGCAACATTTAACATGATCAGCGAAGGTGTAACGCTTGAAAACTATTTTGACACTTACAAAACCGAGTTTACATCTGTTTTCGGCGAGCCCGAAAACATTGAAGCAAACGACAATCTGCTAGACGGAAAGCCGGCAAAAGAGTACGTTTACACTGCAAAATTTGGCGAAAATGAGTATAAATTCTGGCAAGTGATCTGCTTCCATGAAGGCATCATTTATACTCTCACTTACTCAGCAACCGCGCAGTACTTTGACAACTATGCTGAAGATATGTCACTTATCCTTGGCAATTTCTATTTTAAATAATGAATAACGAGATTTATTTTGACAACAGTGCCACAACCGCGCTATGCAATGAGGCAAAAGTGGCGATGACCAATGTGATTGAAAACTTTTATGGCAATCCGTCATCTCTGCACACAATAGGACTTGCCGCTGAGAAACAAGTCAGCGCAGCGCGAAGCGATATACTCGCCTCAATAGGAGTTCGCGGCGATGCAAGGCAGCTTATTTTTTGCTCAAGCGGGAGTGAGGCAAACAATCTTGCAACCATTGGAGTTTACACGTCCAAAAAGCGCCGTGAAGGAACAAGGATTATCACCACCGCAGGCGAGCATTCTTCAATTGAAGCAGCAATGGCTCACCTTGAATCACTTGGAGCTTCAGTCGTACGTCTATCCACTAAAAACGGAAAAATCGACTTTGAAGAATTGACATCTGCTCTGTCCGCAGATACCGCATTGATTTCGATTATGCTTGTCAACAACGAAACCGGTGCGCGATATCCCGTTGAAGAGATTTTTAAAATTGCAAAAAGGATATGCCCCGACATAATCTGCCACTGCGATGCAGTCCAAGGATATGGCAAAATCAAATTCACACCTAAAAGTCTCGGCGCAGATCTTGTTACAGTCAGTGCTCATAAAATTCACGGTCCCAAAGGAGTTGCCGCTTTATACGTTTCTCCGGAAGTCCTTAAACGCCGTGCGCTTGTGCCCATAATTCACGGAGGTCAGCAAGAAAATGGGCTTAGGGCCGGCACAGAAAACACCGTGGGTATCGCCGGATTTGGCGCGGCGGCAAAAGCGGCTGTCAATGATTTTGCTAATGGCAATTTGCAAGTTGACGATGTTAGCAGATATATAATCGAACGTATTTCTACCGATGAGCATTTAAAAGAAATACGTATAAACCGCCCCGAAGTTGCGATACCTAACATAATCAACATAACACTGCCAAGCATCAAAAGCGAAACAATGCTCCATTTCCTTTCAGGAAAAGGAATATTTGTTTCCAGTGGCTCGGCATGCTCTTCTCACGCAAAATCAGTCAGCCGTGCTTTAAGCTCTTTCGGAATCTCAGATAAAGAAGCTGACTGCTCAATAAGAATCAGCATTTCAAAATTCAACACTACAGAAGAAGCGAAAATACTCTGCGATGCACTTGCAGACGGTATTTCTTCACTTATCAGGATCAAAAAATGAGAGTAAGTACAAAAATACTTTTAAAACTGAATAAACTTTTTAAAGCTCCGGTTCATCCCCTCAATCTGCAGAATGACGGTGTTATGTCATACGCAATGTGGCAGTACACAAAAGGTGCGGAAACTATAAAGTTTTACCTTGATTTTTGCAGTGAAGAAGATATGTTTAAAGGTAAAACCGTGTTAGATATCGGTTGCGGAGCCGCGGGCAAATCACTATACTATGCTTCGCGCGGCGCCAACGTAATCGGTGTTGAAATTCTGGAAAAATACAGAGCAGAAGCAAGTGCTCTTGCTGACGAACTCGGTTTATCGGACAAATTTACCTTTGTATGCGCCGATGCGGCTTCCCTCCCTTTTGAAGACAGCACCATTGATACCATTATCATGAACGATGCCATGGAACACGTATCAAATCCCGAAGCCGTAATTGACGAGTGTATGCGCGTACTCACGCCCGGCGGCAGGCTCTTTGTTAACTTTCCCCCCATCAATCATCCTTTCGGAGCGCACTTAAGCGACCTTATTTATATTCCGTGGGTGCATCTGTTCTTTTCAGAAGCGGCACTTGTAGAAGCATACAAGGAACTTGCAAAAACCGTCCCTGACGGCGACGACCGCGTTGCTTTCCGTATTTCAAAAAAAGAAGACGGAAGCGAATATTTTTCATATATCAACCATATGTCTATTAAACGTTTCAATCGCATTTTAAAAAGTAAAGGTATTACGCCTGCATATCTGAAACACATACCGCTTCGCAGTATTGTAAAGCCGCTTGCGGCGCTTCCTTTGCTCAAAGAATGCTTTGTAAAAATGGTTGTTTGCGTGTTTAAAAAATAACGGAGAGTATTATGTCTTTATTTGGTAAAATAACAAATTCAGAGCGACAGGTTTTGAACGTAATCATTGTAGGTTGTGGTAGCGTTGGTACAACCCTCGCCGAGAGGCTTTCTGCCGAGGGGCACTACATTACAATGATTGACAAGGATGCAAATTCGCTCAAGCGCGTTTGCGATACCTATGATGTAATGGGAATAGTCGGAAACGGATCAAGCTACAGCATACTTATGGAAGCAGGAATTGAAAGCGCCAACCTTGTAATTGCAGTCACCGAGAGTGACGAGCTCAATCTGCTCTGTTGCACGGTTGCAAAAAAGGTCGGCAACTGCGCCGCCATTGCGCGCGTCAGAACACCGGACTATGTCGATGACCTTCCATACCTTCGCACAAGGCTTGGAATTTCAATGATTATCAATCCCGAACTTGAAGCGGCGCGGGAAATTGCAAGATTACTGCGTTTGCCAAGCGCAATCAGCATCAACCCTTTTGCCAAGGGTAGCGTTGAAATGGTAAAATTCAAACTGCCAGAAAAATGTACTCTTTGCGGGAAGTCGCTGATGCAACTTCAAGACATTCTGCGCGGTGTTCTCATATGCGGTGTAGAACGCGGCGAAGATTTAACGATTCCGGGCGGATCGTTTGAATTTGAGCCCGGAGATGTTATCTCTTTTATAGCGCCTGTACGTAACACTCAACTCTTCTTCAAGAGGATTTCTATTGAAACAACAGCTGTTTCAAGTGCAATTATAGCAGGCGGAGGCCGAATTTCATATTATCTCGCAAAAATGCTTATTGACGAGGGCATCGAAGTGAAGATAATCGAACAGGATGAAAACAGATGTTCTTACCTTGCGGAAAACCTTGACAAAGCTATTGTTTTATGCGGTAATAGCAACAGTGAAGATCTTTTGCTTGAGTCAGGCATTCGCGAAACACAATCGTTTATTTCGCTTACCGATGCGGATGAGGAAAACATTCTTCTGTCACTTTACGCAAAAAAAGCTACTAATGCAAAAGTTATAACAAAGATTGACCGCACAAGCTTTCACAATGTAATTACTGAACTTGACATGGATAGCGTTATTTATCCCCGCTATCTTATTACCGAGTCAATTATTGCTTATGCACGCGCAAAGCATAATTCACTCGGCAGCAGTAATATAGAAACTCTCTACCAGGTATTTGACGGCAGAGCGGAAGCCATTGAACTTCGTGTTGACCAAGTTGAAGTTACTGACACTCCGCTTATGAAAATGAATCTCAAAAAAGATATGCTTATCGCATGCGTAAACCGCGGCGGAAGAATATTCATTCCAAGCGGCAACGACTGCCTTATGATGGACGATACCGTTATAATCGTTACCAAGCATAGCGGATTTGATGAAATCAATGATATTTTAATGTAATTATGAATTTTCGTATTATTAATTATATTCTCGGTTGGGTACTGATAATAGAAGCTGCTTTTCTGCTTATGCCTTTCTTTGTTGGACTATATTGCGGAGAAAGCTCGGCAACTGCATTTTTGATAGGAGCAGCAATTTCGGCAGCTGTTGGTACTCTATTTGTAATAAAAAAGCCCAAGGACACGGTATTTTTCATCAAAGAAGGCTTCGTTGCGGTTGCGCTATCCTGGATCGCACTTAGTACATTCGGCGCTTTACCGTTTGTTATAAGCGGTGAAATACCGAAGTTTATCGATGCTCTTTTTGAAACGGTATCCGGTTTTACCACAACAGGGTCCAGTATTCTTTCTGACGTAGAAGCCTTATCACACGCTTCCCTCTTTTGGAGAAGTTTTACCCACTGGATCGGCGGCATGGGCGTGCTTGTGTTTTTGCTTGCTGTTCTCCCGATGGCTGGCGGTTCACAAATGCATCTTATGCGCGCTGAAAGCCCCGGACCATCTGTCAGCAAACTCGTACCCAAAACACAGTATACCGCGATTATCCTATACGGTATTTATATTCTGTTGACAATTATACAGTTTATATTGCTTATAATCGGTGGCATGCCAATCTTTGATGCTATTACTATTACATTTGGCACAGCAGGCACCGGTGGATTTGGTATAAAAAACGACAGTATCGCAAGCTATTCGCCATACTGTCAATGGATAATAGCCGCATTTATGGTCATATTTGGCGTAAACTTCAATGTTTACTTTTTGATGCTGTTAAAGCGCTTCAAACAGGCAATTTCCGGAGAAGAATTTCGAACTTATTTAGGATTGGTTGCCGGCTCTACCGCACTTATTGCCTACAACATTTATAAAAACTGCAATATGGTTGAAGGCACACTTCGCCACGCTTTTTTCCAAGTTGCATCAATCATGACCACCACCGGATTTGCAAGCACAGACTATGAAATATGGCCTTCGTTCTCACACGTTATTCTGGTGTTACTGATGTTTATAGGTGCTTCTGCCGGAAGTACCGGTGGCGGAATAAAAGTTTCCAGAATAATTTTACTCGCCAAAAGAGCCCGTCAAGAGATTCGGCATTATTTTCATCCCAAGCGTGTTACAAAAATCCACCTTGACGGAAAAGTTGTTGAAAGCGAAGTTATAAAAACAACAAGTGCTTATCTAATCACATACGTGCTTCTATTTGCCGCTTCGGTATTATTGATTTCGTTAAATACTGCTGATACAACTACCGCTTTTACCGCAGTTGCAGCAACTATAAATAATATAGGACCGGGGCTTGCCCAAGTTGGACCAACTGACAATTTCGGTTTTTTCAATGCTTTTTCCAAATCAGTTCTGATATTTGATATGCTTGTCGGCAGACTTGAACTCTTCCCCATGTTAATTCTGTTTAATCCCAACGTATGGTTTTCAAAAAGAATAAAAAAGAATATATAAAAAGAAAAGGCACATGTTGTGCCTTTTCTTTTTGGCGCAGAGGGAGAGATTCGATGACCCTCAAGGTCTTGCCTTGCAAGCCCTTTTCCCTCGCTTCGCGATGGAGCGATGTTTCTCTGCTCCTCCCCACAGCGAACGAAAAAGCAGACGGCATAGCCGTCTGCTTTTTGTTGGCGCAGAGGGAGGGATTCGAACCCTCGTGCGATTGCTCGCAAACTGATTTCGAGTCCGCAGTGCAAAATGGAAGTCAACAGAAAAAATCGGACTTTAACGCACTTTATTTACCTACTCCGCAAAATTGCCGAACAGCAACCGTTCTCCTACTATTATAACCTCTATTCGAACTCTTTACAAGACCCGATTTTTCAAGAGAAATGGTGGAGAGAAAGCCGACAACCGCAAGTCGAACCGTCGCAAAAAGCCTTATATATCAAGGGTTTTCGGCGTTTGCTATCCAATGTCGCAAGCGGATTTCGAATCCGCAGAGAAAATTTGAAGATATGGGAAGTCGGGAGCAAGTAAACGCAGATAGAAGTAAATGATATTCGTTGTAAAATCAGCGGTTTCCAAGGCTAAAATCGAAAAAAGCCTTGAAAAACGGGTCAATTTGAACCCACGAAAATCGGAGTGTTTGGAGGTCATTTTTCAACCATAATGAGAGAAAATGGAGAGAAAAATACCCCGTTGGAGAGAAAAATGGAGAGAAAAAACGAGAGATAAAAACCGCATAAATACGGCGGTATTCGACATTATAAAGTTTTGCAAATGGCTATGCCGTTGACCAATCATTACATAATGAGGTGTAGCTATGGAACAGATGACCATTGAATATTTAAGAACTACATATCCCGAAGAAATAACCAAGGATCAGTTTTATAGGATATGTCACATTAGCAAAAAGACCGCATCGTATCTTTTGGAAAGCGGTATCGTCCCCTGCAGAAACAGCGGCAAGAAAACACGGAAGTATAAAATCCTACTCACCGATGTTATCCGCTATCTTGAGCAACGGGAACTTGACCCGTTGATTTTCAAGGCACCCGAAAATTACTATAAGAATGGATACGGTGAACGTCCCCTCGGATTACGGGCGGTGAAACTATCAGAGGTTCGCAAAGACCTCCTACGGGATGTATTTGCAAAGCAAATCTCCCACTATGACGATGTTATCACTCCCGATGAAGTTGCGGAAATTCTCGGATACACTACCAAGTCGGTTACTGAATGGTGTTTGAAGGGCGAACTAAAGTCATTTCTAATATATAACAGGTGCAAAATCCCAAAAGAGTATCTTCTTGACTTTATGATTTCCGAACGTTGCTTGATGATTGTACGAAAGTCGGCAAAGCACAAGCAGATGCTTGAGAAAGCATTAAAGAGGGTGTGAGTTGTGAGAAATAGACGTTATATGTATCTTAATAGTGATGAGTATAGCACGGTTCTAAGCTGCCTTTTTGAATATAGGAACAAACTTATCCATCAAGGAAGAACCGCTGATATTGTGGACGAGGTAATCCTTAAAGTGATGAACGCTCCCGTGAAAAAGTTTAGAGTATGACCTACATAATCGCACAGCCGCTTATTCCAAAAGAATAGGCGGCTTTTTCTATTCCCATACATAGCCGATCATTCGCCGTGGTCGGCTAAATCTGTGTAAAGGAGGACACGCAAATGGCGAAAACAAAGGTTATTGCCGTAGCAAACCAAAAGGGCGGCGTGGGTAAAACCACAACCGTGTATAATCTCGGAGCCGGTCTTGCAATGCACGGCAAAAAGGTCTTGCTTGTGGATGTTGACCCACAGGGCGATTTAACCAAGATGTTAGGACAGCGCAAACCCCACGATATGCCGTTGACCCTCGGAAACTGTATGAACGATATTGTTGCAGGTAACGAGGTCACGGAGCATACGGAGATCCTGCACCATTACGAAGGCTTTGATTTTGTACCCGGCAACCGTACTTTGTCTGCGGTGGAAACGGGACTTGTCAATGCTTTCAGCCGTGAAACCGTACTGCGACAGTACATTGACAGCGTAAAAGACGGTTACGACTATGTGCTGCTTGATTGCCGCCCGTCCCTCGGTATGTTGGTTATCAATGCCTTGTCTGCATCCGATTATGTGCTCGTTCCCGTACAAGCGGAGTATTTTGCGGCGGAAGATATGACCGAACTGCTCGGCACGGTACGGCAGGTAAAGCGGCAGATCAATCCAAAGTTAGAAGTAGGCGGAATTTTCTTAACGATGGCGAATGACACCAACTTCCGCAAGGACGTGGTAAAGGCTATCAAGGAGAACTATAAACGGCACTTTCCCGTGTTTGATACGGTTATCCCCGCTACCGTAAGACTTGGAGAGATCAGCACCAAGGACAAGAGCATATTCAAGCATGACCCCAACGGCAAAGCCGCAAAAGCGTATGCAAACTTGGTAAAGGAGGTGCAAGGAATTGGCGAAAGACAGCGTATCCAGCCTTCTGACCTCAGTAGATGAGCTTTTTACCACCCAAGAGGAACGGGATATAGCCAAGCGAGAAACCGTGATGGATATTCCGTTAGCAGAAATCAGCGATTTTCCTAACCACCCGTTCAAGGTAACGGTGGATGAAAAGATGCTTGAAATGGCAGACAGCGTAAAGCGGTACGGTGTGTTAGTCCCTGCCATTGTACGACCAAAGCAAAACGGCGGTTATGAAATGATTGCCGGACATAGGCGTAAAAAGGCAAGCGAGCTTGCGGAGCGACCGACACTTAACTGTATTGTCCGTGAACTGACCGACGATGAAGCCATTATTATAATGGTGGACTCCAACCTGCAAAGAGAGGTCATTTTGCCGAGTGAAAAGGCGTTTGCTTATAAAATGAAGTTGGACGCTATGAAACGGCAAGGACAAAGGACTGATTTAACTTCGACTCCAATGGAGCCGAAGTTGTCAACACGTTCAAATGAGCAGTTGGCGGCAGAAAGTCCAGACAGTAGAGCGCAAATTCAAAGGTTTATTCGCCTTACTCACCTTATCCCCGAAATGCTTGATATGGTGGACGAGAACAAAATCGCATTAAGACCCGCCGTAGAGCTTTCCTACCTTGCCGAAAAAGAACAACGGCTACTGTATGAGGAAATCGGGTACTCCGATTGTACCCCGTCCCACGCTCAGGCAATCAAGATGCGCAAGTTTGCCGAGCAAGGTCAGTTGACCGCAGAGGTCATTTCTTCCATTATGCAGGAGGAAAAGCCTAACCAAAAGGAGCAGTTTAGGATGCCAAGAGAAAAAATCAGCAAGTATTTTCCTGCGGGGACGCCTGCGGAAAAGATTGAGGACACCATTATCAAGGCGCTGGAGCTGTATCGCAGACGACAGCGTGATATGGAACGTTGATGTGACTACCAAGGGGTTAGTGTACCCTTTTCTATCAAGGGGAACGGCGGCGGTCGTTTGCTCCCCCTCTCCACACCTCACCCCCTCAAAAACCTGCTGTACCTGCCGAAAAAAGAGATATATCGCAGACTTGCGAATTGTCGAAATCTCCGTAAACTGAAAGGCAAAAGGAGGTTTTACGATGAAACGCATATTTTTGATTTTGGCAGTTATCCTCATTCTCTTAACAGGCTGTAACAATTCGACGGAATTATCGGATACGCCTACGGAGAGCATACCCGCTATTGTGATAACGGAAACGTTCACAACCTCTACTACCGAGAACGAAGATCCGAAAGGGACAACTGATATTGCTGATGCGGCATCTTCTTTTTCGGCAAGTAAAGAAACGGTAACGACCGAACCCGAAGAAACAGTAAGCGAAACAAAGCCTTCCGTAACAACCGAACAGCCTGCTACAACCGAAAAAAAGGAAACGGTATCTACCACGCCTACCAAAACAACCCCCTCTGAAACAATTACGGAGCCGCAGGAAACCAAACCCGCAGAAACACAGCCGATTGAGCAACCGCAGGAGAATATACCCGAAACAACCACACCAACTGATAATAAAACCGAGCCCACGGAAGAACCGGCAACCGAACCTGAAACACAAGCACCTGAAACAACAGAGCCGTCCAAAGCCTTTGACATTGACTATTGGATCGGCTTTGCAAAGAACTATGCACAGAGCAAAGGTCTTGTTTTAGATGCTGCCGCAGTCGATTGTTGGGACAATCCTATCCGAGCAGGTTCACATTGTATCTACCTCGAAAGAGATATACAGAGCCGTTTGAACCGATATGCAAACGATGAAGATATAACCGATGTATGGATTTGGGCAGAGTCAGTCGGCAATGATTGTTACGATATTTATATCGGCTATGCTTAACACAATATTCTAAGGAACGCACCGTGAAAAATCGGTGCGTTTTTCTATGTCAAAAGGAGGATCATTTTATGAAAATGAGTTTATTCAAAAAAGGTACGTCGGCATTTCTTGCCGTAGTTATGTGCCTTTCTGCTTTTCTTGGCATTGGCTCTACAACTGCCTTTGCCGCAGAAGCCACCACCGATGAGGTTGTGATGTTTTCCTTCCCCCGTGAAGGTGACGATAACTTCGGTGGTGATTGGGGACACGGCGAACTCCATTATATGAATGGTTGGTCTGCCGCTTCTACCAAAAAGATCACAGTCTATACCATTGGCTCGTGGTCGGGCAATGCTTGTTATTGTGTTGAACCCGGTACGCCACTTGACATTGGCGATGTAATGACAAAGCGTGATGAAACCTATTGGGACAACTATCCGTCAACCTACAACAAAACTATTTCTGCTGACGAGATCAAGTTGTTCATCGGTCGTATCTTTCAGTACGGTTACACCGGAAAGGTAGATATTGATTGGCGTTCTCAGAATTCCGCAGATGCGGATAAGATGGCTCATATTATGGCAACACAGACTCTTATTTGGGAAACGGTTGTCGGTGAGCGTGACTCCAACTTTAACCACGTTGATACGGGTAGCTACGATGCAATCAACGACCGTGTAAGCAAGAACCATCCGCTTTACAGTCAGTATATGAGCTACTACAACAGTATGGTATCCAATGTGCAGAAGCACTCCAAAGTACCAAGCTTCTTTGCAAAGTCTACTTCTAAGGCTCAGGATATTGAACTTGAGTGGAACGGTACAAACTATTCCACTACACTCACCGATACAAACAACGTGTTGGGTAATTATTCTTTTACCGCAAGTGAGTCGGGTATCAATTTCTCTGTAAGCGGAAACAAGTTGACTATCACCGCAAATAAAGCACCTACGAGCAAAGTGAGCATTACAGCAACAAAGAACGGCTCAGTTCGTAAAGGTGTCGTAGTTTGGTCTGACGGGGTTATTACACCCGGTTCAGGTATTCAGGACTTGTCAACCTTTGCCGCAGAAGTAAACGATCCCGTGAGGGGTTATCTCAATATCAAGGTCAGCTTGGGTTCTGCCAAAATCGTTAAGACCTCTGAGGACGGTAATGTGTCGGGCATTTCCTTTACCATTACCGGAAACGGTGTGAACAAGACCGTAAAGACGGGTTCTAACGGCGAGATTGTCATTGATAACCTTAGTCCCGGCACTTACACCGTTACAGAGCAGTCCATCAATTATTATGAGCCGCAGCAGTCCAAGACTGTAACGGTCGTGAGTGGACAGACGGCTTCTGTGAGCTTTAAGAACGTTCTCAAGCGTAGTGATTTGAAGGTCATTAAGACTTCCGAAGATAATATGAATGAGGGCGTAAAGTTCCACCTTTACGGCAAGTCCACTTCTGGACAGAGTATTGACCTCTATGCCACTACCGACAAAAGCGGTGTGGCTATGTTCAAAGATGTGCTTGTAGGCACAAACTATACCCTTGAAGAAGTCGAAATCGCAGAAAGATATATTATCCCTGACAGTCAGGTTGCGGTTATCGAATGGGAAAAAGTTACCGAGAATGACTTTTACAACGAACTCAAGCGTGGTGATCTCAAGGTCGTTAAGACTTCCGAAGATGATATGGTTGAGGGCGTTCAGTTCCACCTCTACGGTACTTCTCTCAGCGGTCATAAGGTAGACGAATACGCAGTTACCGATAAAAACGGCGTTGCGATGTTTGAAGATGTACTCATTGGTTCTCGTTATACCCTTGAGGAAGTAAACACCGCAGAAAAGTATATCGTTCCCGATGCACAGACCGTTGAAATCGAATGGAACAAGGTCGTAAACAAATCCTTTGAAAACGTCTTGAAGCGTGGAGATCTCAAGGTTGTAAAGACTGCTGAAGATAATCTCGTCGAAGGACTCAAGTTCCATTTGTATGGCACTTCTCTCAGCGGAATTAAAGTTAATGAGTATGCAACTACTGACAAAAACGGAGTTGCCACTTTTAAGAATATCCTTATCGGCTCTAACTACACCATTGAAGAAGTAAATACCCCTATCCGCTATGTCATTCCCGAAAGTCAGAGTGCAGTCATTGAGTGGAACAAAGTGACTGAGAAATCTTTTGAGAATATCTTGAAGAAGTGGAGAGCCGATGTGTTCAAGCTCGACTCCGAACTTGCCGATAATAACGGCGGCAGTAGTGGTGTTCCCGTTAAGTTGATGGACGGCGATTCCGATGAAATGATTGAGAAGTTGGGCGGAGCTTACGGACAGACTCAGGGCGATGCCACTCTCGGCGGCGCTGTGTATGGTGTATATAAGGGTGAAACGCTTGTAGACACTTATACAACCGATGAAAACGGTTACTTTATCACCGACTACTATGTATGCGGTGATGATTGGAGCATCCGTGAAATCTCTCCGTCTGAGGGTTACTTGCTCGACACTACCATCTATCACATTGACTGCTCGGCTGAAAACTACACCGTAGAACTCAACACCGAGTATCCTGATGTGTATGAGGACGTCATTAAGGGCGACATTGCCATTATCAAGCACACCGATGACGGCAGCACCCAAATTGAAACTCCCGAAGAAGGTGCAAAGTTTGAGATCTTCTTGAAAGCTGCAGGCAGTTATAAGAACGCAAAGGAAACTGAGCGTGATATTATCGTCTGTGATGAACACGGCTTCGGACAGACAAAGATGCTCCCTTACGGTGTATATACCGTGCATCAGGTTAGCGGATGGGAAGGTCGTGAGTTGATGCCCGACTTTGAGGTGTATATCGCACAGGACGAAACAACCTACCGTTACCTTATCAATAACGCCAACTTTGAGAGCTATGTGCGAGTGGTAAAGGTAGATGCGGAAACTGAAAAGACTATCCCTTATGCGGGTGCAGCCTTCAAGATTTACAATCCTGACGGCGAGCTTGTAAAGATGACTTTCACTTATCCGACTCCTACTACCATTGACACCTTCTACACAGATGCAAACGGTTCTCTTGTTATACCTGAAAAGCTCCCTTACGGCAAGGGTTACTACCTTGTAGAAGTTGAAGCTCCTTTCGGCTATGTGCTTGACACAACTCCCGTGTATTTTGATGTAACGGAAGATAATTCTACTACTGAGGAAAGCGGGGTTACTGTGATTAAGGTCAATAAGGC
>SVRG01000053.1 GCA_015064965.1 Oscillospiraceae bacterium | reverse complement strand
ATATCGCCGGTAAGAACTACAATAAAGCCTGCGCCCGCGGAAATCTTTACATTTTTGATTGTAACGGTAAATCCGCTAGGTGCGCCGAGTTTTGTGGGATCGTCAGAGAAGGAATACTGTGTCTTTGCCATGCAAACGGGGAGCTTGTCATAGCCAAGAGCGGTGAGTGCGTCAATCTGCTTCTTCGCAGCGGGCAGAACATTAATGCCGTCGCCGCCGTAAATGCGTTTAACAACAGCTTCGATTTTATCCTCAATGCTTCCGTCGAGTTCATATGAGAATGAGAAGTCATTGGGCTGCTCGCAAAGACGTACAACTTCTTTTGCAAGTTCCATGCCGCCTTCGCCGCCTTTTGCCCATACATCGGAGAGCACGACGTTTACGCCGAGAGCCTTGCATTTTTCAATAACAAGCTCAACTTCTGCATCTGTGTCGGTGGGGAAGCGGTTAACTGCAACAACGGAGGGGAGTTTGTATACATCTTTAATATTTGAAACATGGCGGAGAAGATTTGGGAGACCTTTTTCAAGTGCTTCGAGGTTTTCTGTACCGAGTTCTGTTTTTGCAAGACCGCCGTGCATCTTAAGTGCGCGGATTGTAGCTACAACAACTACTGCAGAGGGCTTGAGATCTGCAAGGCGGCACTTGATGTCAAGAAACTTTTCCGCACCGAGGTCTGCACCGAATCCGGCTTCGGTGATTGCATAGTCACCAAGCTTCATTGCAAGGCGAGTTGCAGTAACAGAGTTACAGCCGTGTGCAATATTTGCAAAAGGACCGCCGTGTACAAGAGCGGGAGTGCCTTCAAGTGTCTGTACAAGGTTGGGTTTGAGAGCGTCCTTGAGAAGAGCAGTCATAGCGCCTTGCGCGTTGAGGTCGCCGCAGCGAACAGGCTTGTCGTCATATGTGTAGCCAACAATTATGTTGGCAAGTCTGGTTTTAAGGTCGGTGATCGAAGTGGAAAGACAGAGCACCGCCATGATTTCAGATGCAACAGTGATATCAAATCCGTCTTCGCGCGGAACGCCGTTAACCTTGCCGCCAAGACCGTCTGTTACATAGCGGAGCTGGCGGTCATTCATGTCAACACAGCGCTTCCATGTAATCTTGCGCACATCAATGCCAAGTTTGTTGCCTTGATGAATGTGGTTGTCGAGCATAGCTGCAAGCAGATTGTTTGCAGCACCGATAGCGTGAAAGTCGCCTGTAAAGTGGAGATTGATATCCTCCATTGGAACAACCTGTGCGTATCCGCCGCCTGCGGCACCGCCTTTAACGCCGAATACAGGGCCGAGAGAAGGCTCGCGGAGCGCAACCATAACATTCTTGCCAATACGGCGAAGACCGTCTGCAAGACCGATAGTGGTGGTGGTTTTACCTTCGCCTGCCGGAGTGGGTGTGATAGCGGTAACAAGCACAAGCTTGCCGTTTTCTTTTTCGCACTCTTTCATAATGGAAAGGTCAACCTTTGCCTTATAGCGACCGTACTGCTCAAGGTACTTGTCATCAATACCGGCAGTTTTTGCTATTTCGGTGATAGGTTTCATTTCGCATTGCTGAGCAATTTCAATATCAGAAAGATAAGCCATTTTATATCTCCTTGTTTACATTAAATATCTAATATCTATTTTCGCGAATTTTTGCGATTTTGTCAAGATGAAAAACTGATTTTCAGGTATATTTTTACTTTAAAATTAATAATTCTAACCAGAGGAGGGGTGATTTTGGAAAAAGAGTTTGATTATGCAGCGCTTATGTGTGAAGTGCGGCGGCTTGCAAATCGGTTTTCGTTTTTGAATTTTTCATATTTAACTGAAAGTGAGGCAGGGCGAGCCATTCCGATGCTTTCACTTGGAGTGGGCAAAAAACAGATATATTATATCGGGGCGCACCACGGTGCCGAGCGCATTACATCGGCAGTTCTTATAAAATTCATCTCAGAGTTTTGCAACTTTTTGGCACGCGGAGCTACGGCTTTTGGTACGGATTTAGAATATGTGCTGCAAACACGTACAATTCGCATAGTTCCCATGCTTAACCCCGACGGCGTGGAAATATCTGCAAACGGTGTACAAAGTGACAGCCTTTGGTATACGCGCCTTGTTGCAATGAATGGCGGAAGCCTGGATTTTACACATTGGCAAGCAAACGCGCGCGGCGTTGACTTGAATCACAATTATGACGCAGGATTTGAAGAGTATAAAGAGGTTGAGAAAACGCTTGGTATTACCGGCCCGGGCGCAACACGCTATTCGGGCGAGCGTGCAGAGAGCGAGGCAGAAAGCAGTGCACTTTGTAACTTTTTACGGTTTAATCCGCCGGCCGCCCTTATGACATTGCATACGCAGGGCAGGGAAATTTACTACTCTAGCTGCGGCAGTTATACAAAGGGGGCAAAGGCAGCGGCGGAGTACCTTTCACGCCTGACAGGGTATAAATGTGCTGTTCCGATCGGAGCTGCCGCTTATGGCGGCCTTACAGATTACTGCATACAAAAACTCAAAATTCCTGCTTTTACAATAGAGTGCGGCAAAGGCAAAAATCCATTACCTCCGCATGATACATTGCCGATATATCTTGAAATGCGAAAAGCACTGTTTGCTTTTTTAACCCTGTTTTAGCAGAAAAATGAACCCATTAAGGGTTCATTTTTCTATTTGAATAAAACTCTGTAATAATCGTTGTAAAGTACTTTTGAGGACATTGTAAAACGGTTTTGGATTTCATTTTGCAGTCTTTCAATATATCCGTCTTCGAGTGAACTTACTCCTTCACGGAGAGTGATTTCTCCATTAGTTGCATTAAACATTACTTTGTCAGTTACAAAACTGAAATCTGCAAGGATTGCGATGTGCTCAGTGTCAGAGAAAATATCTTTGCCTGCCATTAGTCTTGAATCGTATTCAAGGCCGAGCAGGTTTGAAAGCGTAGGCAAAACATCAAGCGAGCAGCAGGGGGCGTCAACTTCTATCGGGGCTTCCATTGATGCGCTCCAGAGTATAAGTCCTGAGCGGTATTTATCCCAATGGTTGTCGAGCTTTTTGCCAGCAAGCTCCGAAAGATATTTAAGCTCGCCTGTACCGTGGATGGAATCAAGAGGATAGGGATAGTGGTCGTTTGTGATTGCAATAAGCGTGTTTTCAAGTATACCTGCTTTTTCAAATTCTTCAAGCATATATTCAAGCGCAAATTCAAGTTCAAGCTGACAGGATATATATGCCCTTACACGGCTTGAGTAGGGGAGGTTTTCTACATATTTCTGGTTTTTCACAGTCATATCGTTGTGTTCTTCGTTAAAGACATATGGCATATGACCGCTGAATGTCAGAAAATACGCATGAAAAGGCGTAATCTCTCCATTTTCGTTGCGCTCCAATAATGCAGGAATGGATTGCTCCATCATGCTGACGTCGGATGTGGGATATGTTTCAACACGTTCAAGGCCCTGACCAAAAGCCAGAAACTCATAACCAAGATTTGGATGAGTTTTGTTTCTGCCGTAGTATGAGGCAGTATGATTGTGAATAGCGAAAGCATGACCGCCGTTTTTAATGAACTGGTTGCCAAGGCAAAACGGCATCAGGTTATCTTTGGATGTGGTAAAACTATTGTAGTTGTAGAATGTTTTCCACCCCTGGCCAAGCAGAGTTGTGTCGGGGATAAGCCCGGTGAGCAGTGCGTATTCACCATTGGAAGTGTTATCGCTGACAGTGTTGTAGTAGTTGTTGAATACAAAGCCCTCTGTTGCCATTTTGTAAAGTGTAGGAGTCAGTTTTTTGTCGATCAAATGGTGTGAGAAGGATTCAACTGCAATTACAACAAGGTTATAATCCTTGAATTTGCCGGTATACTCATTTTTGTTTGTTGCATCAACGGTTGCAAAGTATTCGTGCAGGGATTTAATATCTGCATTTTCTTCTTCTTTTGCAAGTTCCTCAAAGTTGATATTAAAAGCATTTCCTTCAGAATCGCCGTTGTTGCCGCTTGCAATAAAACCGGCTTCTTTACCAAAAAACATATTGCGGATTTCAATACGCAATGTTGTAAGTGCTCCGAAGTGCTCCACGCTTTTGTTTATCTTGAAACTATAATGATATACGTGGTATGGGGTTAAAAGTGCTTTTCCGCCGATAGGAAGCATCAAAACTGTACCGAAGTGGATCAAGAAAAAGATAATTGCTTCGCAAATGATAACTTTCCAAGAGGTTTTATCGCCGTCAATAGCCTTAAAAACTTTCAAAACAATAAGTGCTGCAATTGGTAAAAGGAGCAGAAGTAAACCGCCGATGCTTTCTAAAATCTCAAGCCATATTGCACCGCCAAATGCTTCCATTGCATCGCCGCCCATGCCAAGCTGTGCAACCCTCATAAACGAATGGCAAAAACCGTGGTAAACAAATTGGATAGCGTAGATAATATATAACAGTATTGCAAAAACAAAAGATAGGACAGTTCTTGTTTTTGCTTTGAATGCCGCGCATATTCCGCCGAGAAAAACAGAAATGCTGCACGAGAATAAAAACATAAATAAGAACGAGGAAAATTCCGTATAACCGCCGATTGTAAATAGATTAAGTATAACTTCGCTATATACTATACTTATAAAAAAATATATTGAAAGAACAAAAGTAACATTATGCTTTTTTAAGAAAGTATTAATTTTTCCGTCCATTATTTTAACACCTCCAACTTGATTATTTTAGCATCTAAAGTGTGGTTTGTCAATTAGATGAAAAATCCGTTCTCAAACGAGAACGGATTTTGTTTTATTAATACATGCCGCCCATGCCGCCTGCCGCAGCCGCAGGAGCTTCAGGTTCGGGCTGGTTTGCAACAACCGCTTCGGTGGTGAGAACGGTGGATGCAATGGATGCCGCATTTTGGATAGCGCTTCTTGTAACCTTTACAGGGTCAACAATACCAACTTCCATCATGTCAACATAAACTTCGTTGTATGCATCAAAGCCAAAGCCTACCTTGTCAGTGCTCTTTACTTTGTCAACTACTACCGCACCGTCAAAACCTGCATTTGCAGCGATCTGGAAGAGGGGAGCCTCAAGCGCCTTGAGCACAAGTTTAACACCGATGAGTTCATCGCCGTCAACTGTGTCGCAAAGTGCACGAACGGCGGGAATGGTGTTGATATAAGCGGTTCCGCCGCCGGGAACGATTCCTTCTTCAACGGCAGCCTTGGTTGCGTTGAGTGCGTCCTCAATGCGGAGCTTCTTTTCTTTCATCTCAATTTCAGTAGCCGCACCAACCTTGATAACTGCTACGCCACCCGCAAGCTTTGCAAGGCGTTCGCTGAGTTTTTCTTTGTCAAACTCGGAGGAGGAAACTGCAAATTCAGCGCGAATCTGTGCGATTCTGCTCTTAATTTCATCGCCATTGCCTGCGCCGTCAACGATAATGGTTTTTTCTTTGTTAACCTTAACCTGACGCGCACGGCCGAGCTGGTCAATGGTTGCATCCTTAAGCTCAAGACCAAGGTCGGAGGTGATAACTTCGCCGCCGGTGAGAATTGCGATATCGCGGAGCATATCCTTGCGTCTGTCGCCAAATCCGGGAGCCTTAACTGCTACGCAGGTAAATGTGCCGCGGAGTTTGTTGAGAACGAGAGTGGTGAGCGCTTCGCCTTCAACATCTTCAGCAATGATAACAAGTTTTTGACCTGCCTGAACGATCTGTTCAAGGAGGGGAAGGATCTCCTGAATGTTGGAGATCTTTTTATCTGTGATAAGAATAAAAGCATCGTCAATAACAGCTTCCATCTTATCCATATCGGTCGCCATATAAGGGGAGAGGTAACCGCGGTCAAACTGCATACCGTCTACAACTTCGCAGTATGTTTCAGCACTCTTGGATTCTTCAACAGTGATAACACCGTCAGCGGTAACTTTTTCCATTGCGTTGGCGATAAGGTTACCTATAACTTCGTCACCGGAAGAAACAGTGCCTACTCTTGCAATGTCATCAGTACCGTTAACCTTTTTTGCATTAGCGCGAAGAGCCTCAACTGCAGCATCAACTGCTTTTGCGATACCTTTGCGGAGTACCATGGGGTTAGCGCCTGCAGTAACATTTTTCATACCCTCGTGAATCATAGCCTGCGCGAGGAGGGTAGCGGTTGTAGTACCGTCACCGGCAGCATCGTTTGTCTTTGCAGAAACTTCTTTAACGAGCTGTGCGCCGATGTTTTCAGCCGCATCTTCAAGTTCGATTTCCTTTGCTATTGTAACGCCGTCGTTGGTGATGAGGGGAGAACCGTACTTTTTGTCAAGTACAACATTTCTGCCCTTGGGACCAAGTGTAATTTTTACTGTGTTAGCAAGTTTATCAACGCCTCTTACAAGCGCATCTCTTGCCTCAATACCGTAGAGAATATCCTTTGCCATCTCTAAAATCCTCCTTAGTTAATGCTTAATCAATCGTTGCGAGAATATCGTCCTGACGAACGATAACATATTCATCGTTGCCGAGCTTTACCTCGGTACCCGAGTATTTGCTGGTGATAACCTTGTCGCCAACCTTAACGGTCATAGGCACGGTTTTGCCGTCTTTTTCAGCGCCGGGGCCTACAGCAACAACCTCAGCAACCTGAGGCTTTTCCTTTGCGGTGCCGGGGAGAATAATGCCGCTCTTTGTAGTTTCTTCAAGTTCAACCATTTTGACAACTACGCGGTCAGAAAGCGGTTTAAGTGTCATAATGTACCTCCAGATATGATAAATTTTTTATTTGTAAAGTTTGTCAAATTAGCACTCGTTATGTTTGAGTGCTAACATGGTATATTGTAGCATAATTAAAGTAAAAATCAAGTCTTTTTATGAAAAAAATTCAAAATTCACAAAAACACCCCATTTAGTACATATTATTAAATGAGGTGAAGAAATATTATGGATATTTTGCAAACACTTGCAGCCGTTATGACCTTTGTTGCAGGCGGCTACTTTACCGTAAAAATCCGCGCGTTTTATTTTTTGCATCCTATTAAAACGCTGAAAAGTGTTCCGCGTGATGGGGTACGTCAGATGCTTTTGTCCCTTGGCGGCACTGTTGGGGTAGGCAATATTTCCGGAGTTGCAGTTGCGATTATGCTTGGCGGTGCGGGATCGGTTTTTTGGATGTGGATCGGTGCCTTTTTTGCCATGGCGCTGAAGTATGCCGAAATAACGCTTGGTATGGTTGATAAAAAAGGTGCACAGTATTATATAAAAAAGGGACTTGGAACCTTTGCTGCTGCGTTGTTTTCTGCAATGCTGATTTTAGATGTGGTACTTATGGGCGGCATGATACAGTCAAGCGCCATTGCTGAGGCAACATATACCGCGTTTGGCATTTCGCCCTTTGTGAGCGGTATAGTTGTCAGTTTGCTTGCATCGTCAGTTTTCTTTTTTAAAGTGGATTTGTTCAGGCTTTCTTCATATGTTGTGCCGTTTATGAGTCTTTCATATACAGCTTTATCCTTGACTGTTATTTTTGCTAATATAGAAAGACTGCCGCAAGTATTTTCTGAAATATTTCGCGATGCGTTTTCGCTTGACAGTGCGGCGGGCGGTATTTTTGGATTCATGTTTACCCCGTCCATGCGCCAGGGAATAGTGAAAGGGCTTTTTTCAAACGAGGCTGGATGCGGTACAGCACCGTCAGCGCATGCTACGTCAAGTGAAAAAGTCCCTGCAAGACAGGGACTTTTTGGTATATTTGAAGTGTTTGTTGACACGGTTCTGATGTGTACACTTACCGCGCTTGTGATTTTGGTGACAATAGGAGATAATTTGTCGCAGATCGGCGGTGGCGGAATTGGAATCTGTGTACGTGCATTTGAGATGCTGATTGGTTCGGCTGCATCTCCTGTTTTAGCAGCATTTGTGTTTTTATTTGCTTTTTCTGCAATAGTGTCTTTTGGCTATTACGGTATGCAAACATTTAAAAACAATAGAACCAGAGATGCATTTTTGTTAGTTTACTGTTTTTCGCTGATGTTGGGAGCGGTTTCTGCTCCGCTCGCTATATGGAGCATTGCCGATGCAGTAATATGTACAATGTTGCTTTTAAACACATCGGCAGTGTTTGTTCTGCGCCGAACAGTTTTAAAACTTCATAAGTGCTTTTACACCCACATGGGAAATGCTTCGCATAGAGCGTCAAGTACTTCATCTTTTTGTTTTGCATCAACAAAAAATGAAATTCCCATGTCAGAAACGGATACAAAGCGCGGCTCTATTTCGCGCTCACGGCAAAATTTTGCAAAATAAAGCGAAAGTCCTTTGTCACCGCGCATTCCCATACCGTGAATCGTAATTTTGCACATTGGAGCGGCTTTTATTGCGCACATTGGAACATCGCCATCGGCGAGCATAAATGAACATTCGCAAAGCGGAGTTATATAATAATCTTCAGCGGTAAAACCGCGAATATCTGTGAGATACATAGAATTCCTCCTTGATAAAAGTATATGATATATCTTTATTTTTGTATTGCTTTATGATATAATGAAATAAAAACTGTTTTGAGGTACATAATGCAATACATAACACTTGGAAAAACCGGTCTTGAAATATCGCGCCTTGGATTTGGCGGAATACCGATTCAAAAAATTGATGCGGCGGGAACACGCGAACTTTTTTTGCAGATGAAGACCGCAGGTATCAACTTTGTTGACACTGCACGCGGATACACCGTCAGCGAAAGCTATATCGGTGAAGCGCTTGAAGGCATCCGCGAGCATTTTGTGCTTGCCACAAAGAGTATGTCACGCGATAAAGAGGGCATGGCAAAGGATATTGAAACCAGCCTTAAAAATCTTCGCACTGATTATATCGACCTTTATCAGATACACAATCCCAACATGGCGCAGTTTGAAGCTGCGATTGGAGAGGGCGGTGCACTTGAAGCATTGCTTGAGGCAAAGGCGGCAGGCAAGATAGGTCACATTGGCGTTACCGCACATTCCACCGAGGTGTTTGAAAAGGCGCTCTCGCTTGACTTTGTTGAAACAATAATGTTTCCATACAACATAGTTGAAACACAGGGCGAGGAGCTGATGCGCCGTTGCACTGAGAAAAATATCGGTTTTATAGCTATGAAACCGCTTGCAGGCGGTGCGCTTGACGATGCAACACTTGCAATGCGCTTTATACTGAACAATCCCGATGTAACGGTTGTTATCCCCGGCATGGCGGACGTAAAAGAAATTGAGGAAAACACCGCCGCGGCAGGTAATCTTTCACCGCTTACCGATGCAGAGAATGCTGAAATCGAAAAAATCCGTAATACCCTTGGCACAGAGTTCTGTCGCCGCTGCAATTACTGCGCGCCTTGCACCGTTAATATAAACATCTCAGCGGTATTTCTCTTTGACGGATATCTTACCCGCTATGGGCTTGGCGATTGGGCAACAGAGCGTTACAACGCAATGGGCGCAAAAGCGTCCGATTGCATCGGATGCGGCGTTTGCGAGGAGCGTTGTCCGTATAATCTCCCGATTCGCGAAATGCTCAAAAAAGCTGCCGAAAAGTTCGATAAGTAATATTATATAAATTGTAACAAAAATTCAAATATTTTTGTGTTGACAAAACAAAATAAACAATGTATACTAATGCACGAAGTAAAAAAGAGGAGAATTTCAAATGACTTTCATTGAAAAATTTGAGCAGATCAAGAAGAAGTTCGGTAAAGTGGACACTTCTAAGCTCACCGAGAACTTTGCAGTTCAGGTTAACCTCACTGACGAGGATTGTGGCGGCACATTCTTCGTAGCCTACATTGACGGCGAAGCTCACATCGAGCCCTATGATTATGTTGACAACACCGCAGTGGTAAACGTTAAGGCAAAAGACCTTATCGACGCTATCGGCGGCAAGCTCGATGTAGTGGGCGCACTTATGGGCGGCACAATTGAAGTGATTGGCAACGTTGAGCATTTCAACGCTATGCTTACTCTCAAGAAGCCTGCTGCAAAGCGCACCACTAAAAAGGCAACCGAGGAAAAGACCGAGGAAGCACCTGCAAAGAAGACCTGCAAGAGAACTTGCGCAAAGAAAACCACAGCAAAATAAAAAAATGAGTGCGAAAGCACTCATTTTTTATTTTCGCATTCATTCCAAAAGTCGGTTACCGCGTTTTCATACGCTTCTTTATCTATAAGATAACTCATACCGTGTTCGGCACCGGGAACAACTAACAACCTCTTTGGTGCAGAGCAAGCTTTGTAGTTTTCATATGTCATTTCTACCGGTACAAAGTTGTCATCAGTTCCATGGATGAATAAAACCGGAACTGTGCATTTTTCAAGCGCCTCCATTGTTGAATATGAATCGGAGGCAACATTGATCTTACGTTTGCACAAATCATCTGCTGCAGCGCGGTAAATACCGTATGGCAGGTGAAAATTGCTTTCAACAACATGCTTCCATATAGCATGCGGAGAAGTGAATGCGCAGTCTGCAACAATACCGCACACATTGTCCGGCAGGTCAAAGCCGCCCGTCATAAGCACAGTTGTTGCGCCCATTGAAATGCCGCCGAGAAATATCGGCAATGAACCAAAGGTTCGCTCATTTACAAAATTTATCCAATCCAGGCAGTCGTGGCGTTCAAGCAGACCAAACCCCATATAATCGCCGCCGCTGTTGCCCTGACCGCGTTGCTCTGCGTATAGCACCGCACAGTCGTTTTCATGCCAGAAAGGAGCAATAAGTCCAAAATCCTGTGACCATGTTGAGCGCCAACCATGCATTGCCACAATTACTCTCTTAGGATTGTCCGGGCAGTACCAGTGACCTGCTAATGTAACACCGTCATGCCCTGTGATTTCGACTTGTTCCATGTCGGTGTTTTCAAGGCTTTGAGATGCTTTGGTAAGCACTTCCAAAACTCCTGAAAAATCCCCCGATGTCATCATTTTTTCTTTTTCACGGCTGACGTTTTTGGGGCCTTCGCGGTCAAGCGCAAGTTTCATTAAATATTTTGATGTAACGCCATAAGCCGCAACTAGCGTGGCGCCGGCTGCCGCAACAGCACCGCCGATTAAAAAGCGGTTAGCTCTTTTTTTCATAGAATTCACCTCGTATAATACTATATTATTCCTGCAAAATGAAAACTTCAAGCACCTTTGTGTGAAAATTCTGTGGAAAACTTTACTGAAAATGCACTTTTGAAAAGTGCATTTTTTTATTTTTTATTTCATATTATTTATCAAAAACCGCTTTAAGGAGAAGACTATGAATAGCGAAAAGAAAGAATTTGTCATGAGTGCAAAAAACATATTGCAGACAGAGGTTTATATGCCTGGCGTTTTGACCGATTGCAACGGCGATTTTGTTTTGCCTGACTATATGCCAAAGGTGCAAAAGGTGTTGCGCCTTGAGGCGCATACAACACCTCCTGCAAAATTTGTAGGCGCAAAGGATATCGGTTTGTCAGGAAATGTGCTGTGCAGCCTTGTTTATCTTGGAGAAGACGGTGAAATCGGCGCAACGGTGCTTCCGTCAAAATATGAGTTTTCGATACCTTTTGACAAAAACGGAGCGCCGCAGATGTTAAGCGCCGCAGTAGATGTTGATACGCTGAATTATCGCTTGAGCGGCCCCAGAAAACTAAGTATCCGCACAAGACTGCGTGCAAAACCGCGTGCGTTCTTCAGCACGGATATTTCACCCATGCAAGAGCCGGAGGAGCGCGAAGATATATCCAAACTTTACGGAGAAATCGACTCGGTAAATACCGTTTTGCTAAACGCAAATGAGATTACGGTATCCGATTCCATACCGCTTGGAGTTGGAGAAAACTCGCATTTGATATGGTGCGGTGCCACCGCGGCAGTAAGCGATGTAAAAGCCGTTGACGGCGGTGTAAGTGTGCGCGGCGAAGTTATAAGCAAGGTGATAGCGGATGATGACGGAACGCTTAAATTCTTCTCAAAGAAAACTCCTTTTGAAGAGTTTATGGAGGGGGATGTGAACCGCGGCGCAGGAATATATGCCTACGCATCCGTTGTATCCACAGAGGCATCAAAGGATAGCGACGAGGAGGCACTTGTCGATGTGATAGTATCTGTGGAAGCGCTTGCTGATATGCAGTGCAAAATACCGATATTAAAAGATGTGTTTTCTTCAAAAGGAGAGGGCAGTGTAGAGAGTAGAGAATTTGAGAACAGAAGCTCTGTTGCATCGAGAAGCGGTATATATAATGTAGGCGCAAGCGTTCCGGTTGCAGACGTTTCATCGGTACTTGATGCATCGGGAAATGCATTGATAGATGAAATTATTGTAAATGGCGGCGAGCTGACTGCAAGCGGCAGATGCCTTTTGAATGTTATCTGTCTTGGCGATGAAAACGGCGTTATATCAAACGAATACACGGTACCGTTCAAAATAACGCTCGGAGGGGATTATTCGGATGCAATGGTTGCGTCGGGGAGCGCGGTGCTTTTAAATACCCGCTCGCGCATTGACGGCAACAATATAGTTTTTGATATGGATATTGCGCTTTGCGTAAGAGCCGCGAAAAACGAGAGCATTGCCACTGTTGAAAAATATGATTTTAAAACACTAAAACCGTACACTGAAAACAAGTATCCGCTATGTGTAGTATACAGTAGCGGTGAAAGCCTTTGGACACTGGCTAAAAAATACCATACATCTCCCGAAAAACTTGCAAAAATCAATATGCTTGATGTTGGCGAGGCGGATATGCAAAAAAAGGAAAAACTTGCATCTTGCCGTGCACTTATGCTTGAACTGAAATAGTATAAATCTTATCTGTTTGGGTTAAACTGTTTGTGCGAATATATCGCAGTTTATAAAAAGCAGAGGAAAAAAGTATGTTTATTGACAGAATAGCGCTTATTCTTGTAATCATCGGCGCTCTCAACTGGGGCTCGGTGGGACTTTTCAGTTTTGACCTTGTAGCATGGTTGTGCGGCGGTCAGGCGGCGGTATTCAGCCGTATCATTTATACCGCAGTAGCACTTGCAGGAGTCTGGTGCATATCGCTTCTGTTTCGCCCGCGTGAAATCGAAGCACATGATTAAAATAAAAATGACTCGCCTTGGCGAGTCATTTTTATTTTATGTTTTCTAAATGTTTTTTTATTGCCGCGAGCGACTCATCGCTGACGCAGTGCTCAAGCTTGCATGCGTCTTCGGCGGCGACATCGGGATTTACGCCGATATGTGTAAGAAATTCGGTTAAAACTGTGTGGCGTTCATATATTCTTTCGGAAACTTCATATCCTACATCGGTAAGTTCAATAGCACCGTCTGCCCCAACAGTAATATAACCGCCGTTTTTCAAAAGACCGATAGCGCGGCTTACGCTTGGCTTTGAGTAGCCCATATATTCACTTACATCAATTGAGCGGACAAAACCACCCTTTTTGGTAAGCACAAAAATAGTTTCGAGGTACATTTCGCCGGATTCCTGTAAATGCATAGCGATTCTCCTTAAATCTTGTTAAATTTATTGTAACATGTTTGAAAAGAAATATCAAGTGCCGGTGAAGTGAATTTTTATTCAAAAAACTGTGCAAAAAAATTAACAAAGTTTAAATTTTCTATTGACTGCAATGGAAATTAAGCGTATAATAATAACAATTATTTTTTAGAAAGGAATCGGTGACTCAAATGTCAAGAGTATTCAATTTTTCTGCAGGTCCCTCTATGCTTCCCCTGCCCGTACTTGAAAAGGCTAGAGATGAACTCGTATGCTATGGTGATAGCG
>SVRG01000052.1 GCA_015064965.1 Oscillospiraceae bacterium | reverse complement strand
CCAATACCCTTTATACAATGCTTGAGGGCGAACTTCTCTACTCCGTAGAATTTGACAAATACCCCTTGAGCATCACGGGTGATGACTTCGGTTTCCGTTCAAACATCTCAAATATTTATCTTAAGGATATTATCATCACTGTTGATGATCCTGCACTTGTTAAGAAAACTGACTCTTCTCCCGTGCTTATGTCGGAGGTGAGTGCCCCGACATTCACGGTTGAAAAGACCTCAACTGTATGGGAGCCTGAGTCCCGCTGGACCGCTGCAAGTGTAAGCTACGGTGCTATTGAGGTGCTTGAGCATAGCGGCAATGCAAACGGCACGATCTTCACAACTATGAACGCAGGTAATCTTTCTGTGGGCGGTGCAGACGGCTATTGCTACAAGATTCTGAAGAGTACTGACGGCGGCGCAACATGGACGCTCGCAGGCACAGCTACAGACGATTTTAACACAGGCATTGGGGCGACTTATGCTGTTTCCACTCCGTGTCTTTACGAATTGCCTGCGGATGTTGGCAACTTTAAGGCCGGAACATTGCTTTTGGCAGGCGTTTCAAAAGACGGCGTAAAGACAAGTGAAATCAACGTTTCTGCGATAACACTTTTCTATAGCACAGACCTTGGCGCAACATGGAAGGCTTTTGCAACTATTGATAAAGAGGGCGGCGAAAACGCAGGTGTATGGGAGCCGTTCCTTATGTACGACGGCGGCAGAGTTTACTGCTTTTATTCGGATGACTCAGACCTCAACCATAGCCAGAAGGTTGCCTGCAAGTGGTCTGACGACCTTGTAAACTGGGTTGGCGCAACAGGTAAGCAGGATTGCACAGTAAAGCCTGATGCAGACACGGTATACGATGATCCCATTGACGTAATCGCATTCTCAAATTATAAGTACCGCCCCGGTATGCCATCTGTTGCAAAGATGAACAATGGCAAGTATATTATCGCATTTGAGCTTGTTGGTAAGAGCGGCTCACCCGTGTACTGTAAGGTGCTTGACACACTTGACGATTTCGGCGATGTATCAGACCTCGGTAAGATGGTCGTATCAAATGCAACTATCCCCGGCACATCTCCTTGGATTACATATACTCACCTTGGCGGTGAGTGCGGCACAGTTATTCTCTCCGCACACAAGCACGCTACAGGAAGCAGTTTGTTCTCTGGCGGCAGCGATTATTTCATAAGTCAGGACTACGGAAACACTTGGACTGTTATGGAAAATCCTATTCCTTATGAATTCGTTGAAAATGCTACCGTTTCCGATACAGGCTACTATCGCGGTTACAGCCCAAAGGTATTGGTTTCGGGCGACGGCAAGACTCTTTATTGCCTTAACGTAACCGAAAACATCTATAATGCCAACAGTACAGAACTTAAATTCGCCAGTGTAAGCATTTCAGGTACAGGAAATCCCATACCGGCTACTGCGGCATATCCTAAGCCGAATATTCCTGCATATGTTCCGCCAAAACCTATCATTCCCGTTTTATCCAATGACGGTACATATTCTCCCAATGCCTACGCAGGCAAGAATTATCAGTTTGATATCGGCGATTACACCTTCTACAGCCATAGCGGTACATGGGAAATCATCACCGAGGAGGGTGAGGATTTTGGTGCAATGTATCTCTCTGAGGGAAAGGGTATGCTTCTCACTCACGATGTTGACTTTACAAAGAACGTTACCGTTACTGCAAAGGTTAAATATGCAGAGGATGCTACCGCTACAAACATCGGCTTTGCTATGAATGCTTGGTGGAATGAGAATGACAATTACAATGCTAACTGGTCGTTCTTTGAGGGAGCAAACTGCGGTTACTTCTTCGCATATTTAAGCGGTGCGAGAAGTGCAGGTCTTATCGGTAAGTACGATGGCGGCACCTCGTCAAACGGAAATAGCGGCTGGCAGAGTTTCAGCGCTGCAAACCTTGAGAGCTACGGCATTCCTACTGCCAACGTTGCAAACGGCGGCGAGATAAAGAGTGTCGCATGGGAACTCGGCAAATATTACGATGTAGTCTGCGTTTGGGATGCAGAAAATAAGAAGATCTCACTCTATCTTGAAAACAATCTGCTCTATAGCGTAATGTTCCCTGAATATCCTTTGAGCGTTGAGGGAGACGACTTCGGCTTCAGATGTAATGTTTCGAAGATTTATATTAAGGATATCCGTGTTTCGGTTGACGGCTGAACAAACCAAAAGGTTCTATGTAATTTTGCATAGAACCTTTTGATTTGAACAGTTATATCACTTAACTTTTACATTCCGATTGAACGATATGTAAATCGGTTGAATGATTGAACATTGACTAAATATAATAAGAACAGTATAGTAAAATCAGTATAGGTTTATATTCTTGAAAGGATTTGTTGTAATGTACATTATCAAAGAGAGCGATTCTTTTACAGTTAAAAATACAGATTTTAAAAATAGTTCTTGTGTCGCGATTCTCAAAGCTCCGAAGTTTGAGGAAAACGGCGAGATGTTTTCACTTTGTGAAAACGGTGAGAATACATATGACGGTTACGGTTTTACTGCAAAGGATACCGTTAATGACCTTGGCAGAGGACTTTTCTCCGTAGAGCGTACTGTAACAAACAGCGGTGATGCAAGAAAGATAAAACTTATTGCAGAGAGCGAAACCTGCTTTGCGCCTAAAAAATACTTGATTCCGTGCGTATCGTATAACGGCAACGAATACGGTGACGGCAAGGAGCCGAAAGGAATGCTTTGTGAGGGGCAACCCTGGATTCACTCATATGACCGCACCTCCATACCGTCATGTACGGTTACAGAAAACAAAGATGTCGCTTTTACAATGTTTGTTTCAAACAGAGATACCGATTCTCTTCGTTCATCATGCTCTATAGTTCCCGGCGAAAAGGAAGGCGAGCTTATACAGCGCATATACTGGCCTGTTACCGAGGCACCGTATACATATAGCGATAACGATAAGCTTACCGAAAGATATGACGAATATCTTACACTTGAGTGCGGCGAGAGCTTTACCGTTCTTTTCTATGTTCTTGCGTCTGTACCTCGCTGGGAAAACTACGGTTCAAACGAGGTGTTTGACCGTGCACTTGAGATCTTTAAGTTTGATAAGAAGCCCAATCTTTCTACATCGGATATATGGTGGTACGGCATTCTGTATACAAGATTTTTGCTTCACGATATAAGGAATACAGGACCTAAAATCTTCTGTATGGGTGTTACCAATACAAAAGACGGTCTTGTCTGGTCGGATGCTTATGAGATAGGTTGGGTAGGTCAGAATATTATGAATGCCCGTTTCCTCATAAAGGAATATATCCGTACAGGAGAGAAACGTCTGCTTGACGAGGCGCTTGTGGTATGTGATGAGTGGGTAAGAAAGCAGTTTGACAACGGACTTGTCCTTGCACGTTTTCAATGGTACAAGGAAGGCAGAAATTGGGACTACGTTCCTTTCGACCCAACAAAGACATGGGCGGCAAATGTGCCGAGAAAAACAGGTTGGCTCCCCGAAACCTGCAATATGGGTTGGGCGGCTGCGGAATTTATCAAGGTCTGGGACCTGCTCCGCTCGATAGGCGTTGACAAACCCGAATACAAGGAGTTTGCACTCAAGGTATGCGACTTCTTCTATGAGCGTTACAGCGATGAATATGCATTTGGCAAGTCATGGCACCATATCACAGGCGAGTGTGACAAAAAAGATGGCTCTATAGGCGGCTTTATGACAATGGGGCTTATCGAGGTTTACAAGGTTCTTGGTGAAAAGCGCTATCTCGACTGTGCGCTGAAATCGCTTGACTTTTATTTTGAACGTGACCTCAATAATTTTGTATGTACTGCCGGTGCGGTTGACTGCTCTTGCGTAGACAAGGAAACTGCAGGCCCGTTTATTATCGCATCTCTTGATGCATACGAAATCACAAATGATAAAAAGTATCTTGAATATGCAGAAAAGGCAGCATACTACTTCAACTCATGGATGTTTGTATATGATATCCATTACGGACCTGAAGCTGAGTTTACCACACACGGATACTACACCACGGGCGGTACCTCGGTGTCGGTACAGCATCCTGCTATCGACCAGTGGGGCGAGCTTATGTGCTGTGAATATCTCCGTCTTTACAAGTATACCGGCAATGAACTATGGTACAAGCGTATGCTTATGATGTGGTATAACTCAACGCAGTGTATCTGTACCTCCGAAGACCAGCTTTTCCACGGCAGACACCGTCCCTTAGGCGGACAGAATGAGGCATTCTACCATTGTCGTTGGGGACATAGAAAAGACTGTAATCAGAGAGGACATCTTAACGAGTGGCTTGTTTCCTGGGTGAATGTATTCAGACTTAATGTGCTTGACCGTCTTACTACCGTTTGCGGTGAAGAGGACTGGAGCATATTTGATTAAAATAGTAAAAAGCACCGCTCAGCGATGCTTTTTACCGATATATTCCATTGGGGTAACATTAAATCTTTTTTTGAAGACACGAATAAGGCAGCAACCGTCGGAATAGCCGCATTTCTCGGCAGTTTCCTGTATTGTTGTGCCGGCGCGCATCAGTTTTATTGCGTTTTTAAGTCTGCACTGTGTGAGATATTCGTTCATGGTAGTGCCGATGTACTTTTTAAATTCAGTCATAAGCGTTGTGCGCCCTATTCCGATTATTTCAGCAAGCTCATGTGCAGTTATTTTTTCCGCATAATGCTCGGTAAGATAGCTTACTGCATCTGCGATAAATTCGGGGGTGCTGGTACTGGTGTAACTATTGCTAGGTATATCCTTTAAATTTGACAGAAAGTATAACAGAATCAGCTTTTTGCGAAATATGTTGGGTTCATCTTTCAGTTTTTGCATTATCTCGAAAAGATTTTTACATTCGTCATCACTCAGTGAAATTATACTTCCGTTTGCACCGAACAGTTCGGAGAGACCACTCCATTCCGGCACATAATCGGCTATAAATTCATTGGTGAAAAGCAGATTTGTGCGGGAATAGTATATGTCGGGATCAGACATAATGAAATGCGGTGTGTACGGACGCAGCAAAACAATTCTGCAGTGCCTTCCGCTATCAGAGACATCTGAAAGAAAAACGGTAACATCACCTTCGGTGATAAGACTGATTTCATAGTATGTGTGCATATGATAGTCATTCATTCTCGGACCGAAGCCGCTATATGTATCAATGGTTATATTGTCCCAGGTTTTTCCGTATTCTATGTTATCTATCTGATATCTCATTTTTTCACCTCGCTTTATTTAATTTTATAACCGATTTGCACATTTTTCAAGTGCTTTTGGTGAATTTTCAAAAATATTTAGTAAAAAAATGAACGATTTGTAAATATAAAGGAGACTTCCATGAATCGTATTTTTGACGACCACATTTTAAGAAGGGTTTATTCTCTTGACGGAACATGGCAGTTCTGCACTGATGAAAACAAAGAGGGTGAAGCACTTGGATACACGAAGGAGCTCCCCGCCCACACTAAAAATATAATCGTTCCCTCGGTTATCGGCCGTGATTTCGGTCTTCTTACATACGAGGGAATTACATGGTTCGGGCGGAAATTCCATACAAACGGCGGTACACTCCGCTTTTGCTTTGGCGCAGTAATGACCGAGGCTAAGGTGTGGCTTGACGGCGAATACCTCGGCGAGCATTACGGCGGATTTTGCGAATTTGATTTTATTGCCGAGGATGTAGCTGCAGGTGAGCACACGCTTATTTTGCGTGTTGACAATTCCTCCGACCTCGATTCTATTCCGCATCCCAAGGTTGACTGGTATCACCATGGCGGAATTATAAGAAGCGTATCTTTTGAGGAACTTTCGGGCGTGTGTGTGCTTCGTTGCCATGCGGAGTATACTTTGAACGATGCTCTCTCCTCTGCCGAAGTTTCTTTTAAACTTAAACTGTACAGTAAAGAAGCTGCTGAAACATCACTTGATATATCGGTAGGCAATAATACAGTTATTGCAAAGAACATCAAGGTTTGCAAGGGTGTAAGCGAAGTTGAGACCGAGAGAATAATACTTGACGATATTGCACTTTGGGATATAGATAAGCCGAATTTGTACACACTGGTTGCCAAAACCGCTACCGATGATTTTATCGACCGCATAGGCTTCAGATATATCGAAGTTAAGAACGGTAAGGTTCATCTTAATAATAAGGAAATTGAGTTCAGGGGTGCAAACCGCCATGAGGATCATCCCGACTGGGGCTTTGCAGTACCTGCACAGATAAGCCGCAGAGATGTTGAAATCTTCAAGGACATGGGGGCAAATGCCGTGCGTGGTTCACACTATCCGCAGTCCCGTGCATTTGTTGACCTGCTTGACGAAAGCGGCCTTATGTTCTGGAGCGAGATACCGATATGGGGTGGCGGATATACTGCAGATGACCTTGCACGACCTCTTGTTCTCAGCCGCGGATTTGATATGCTTAAAGAGATGACCGAGGTATACTACAATCATCCGTCAATTGTTATATGGGGAATCCATAACGAGATTGATACCGCCGCTTCAAGCGCTCTTGAAATGTCAAAGCTTTATTATAGTGAAATGAAACAAAACGGCGGCAACCGACTTGTGACGTTTGCATCCTGCCGTCCTTTTACGGACATCTGCTTTGAATACTGTGATGTAATGAGCGTGAACTATTACTACGGCTGGTATGAGGGCACTATAAAGACATGGGATATCTTTCTTGAAAAGTTTGATGCACGCAGAAAAGAACTTGGTTTTTCTGACAAGCCGCTTATTGTGAGCGAGTTTGGTGCGGCGGCGATATACGGCAATCACACCTTTGACAATCTTAAATGGACAGAGGAGTATCAGGCGGAATTGCTCAGTTATTGCATAGAGGCATTCCATAAATCCGAAATGGTATGCGGTATGTTTGTATGGCAGTTCTGCGATATGCTCACTGCAAAAGAGGTTGGACTCAGTCGCGCACGCCACTATAACAACAAGGGTATTCTTAACGAATATCGCAAGCCTAAGAGCGCTTATTTTGCTATAAAAGAAAGATATAACATTTGGAAGAAGTAATGAAGAACAGAGTAGAAAAAGTAATACAGTTCGGAGAGGGCGGCTTTTTACGAGGCTTTGCGGACTGGATGCTGCAAAAGATAAACGAGAAAACCGATTTTGGCGGCAGCGTTGTAGCCATACAGCCTATCAAAGACGGTATGTGCGACATGCTCACCGCACAAGGATGTGTATATACGCATCTTTGCCGCGGTATTGAGGGCGTTGAGGTACAGAAAAACTATGTTATCTCAAGATGTGTCAAGCCATATGACGATTTTGACGCATACATAGCACTTGCAGAAAATCCCGATTTCCGTTTTATCATTTCCAATACCACAGAGGCAGGAATTTGTTTTTCAACAGATGATAAAATCACCGACCGTCCTGCAAACACTTTCCCTGCAAAGCTAACACAGCTTCTTCAAAAACGTTTTGAACTTGAACTTTCCGGTTTTGTTTTTCTGCCTTGCGAGCTTATCGACAAAAACGGTGAAACGCTCAAAAAATGTATTTTGCAGTATGCGGATCTGTGGAATCTCGGCGACGGATTTAAGACTTGGATAGAGAATGAAAATATCTTCTGCAACACTCTTGTTGACCGCATAAATACAGGCTATCCAAAGGACGAAAAGATTGACCTCGATTATGAGGACAATATGATTAACACCTCGGAGTATTTCCACCTCTGGGTTATTGACGGCTACAGTGATTTGTTCAAGGAACTTCCTTTTGACAAATGCGGACTCAACGTTATTGTTACAGATAAACTTGAGATGTACCGCACAAGAAAGGTGCGTATCTTAAACGGAGCGCATACCTCGCTTGTGCCTTACGCACTGCTTGAGGGCTTTGACACGGTTAAGTCCTGCGTGGATGATGCGAGAATGAACGAGCATATCCGCAAATGCGTGTTTGATGAAATTATTCCAACGCTTGACTTGCCCGCAGACGAACTCAAAGCATACGCAGACGATGTGCTTACACGCTTTGCAAATCCGTATATCAAGCACTATCTTTCTTCAATTGCTTTAAATTCGGTCAGCAAGTTTAAAGTCAGAGTGCTTCCGTCAATTTTAGAGTATATCCGCCGTTTTGGCAAAGCACCCGAAACCCTCTGCTTTGCTTTTGCAAAGCTTATAGAGTTTTACAGAACCGATATGACAAATGACGATGCAGTGGTTGCTGAATTTATGAAGAGCGCATCTGTAGATGAAATTCTGAAAAATGAAAACCTTTGGGGTGAGGACATTTCCCACCTCGGAAGTGAGATAAAAAAGTATGTTGATTAATAAGCTTGATAATGTTGAAGTCAATATCTCGGACGGACATAAGTACGCTGTCCGTGATATCTCTGCCGGTGAAAACATTATCAAATACGGTATGCCGATAGGACATGCTATAGCCGATATCAAGAAAGGCGAGCATGTACATACGCATAACCTCAAAACTAACCTTTCAGGCAAAACAGAATATACATTCTCGGAGCCTCAGCCGTATAAATCTTTGGATACAGACCGTACCTTTATGGGCTATGTCCGTGAAAACGGTGAAGTTGGCATCCGCAATGATATATGGATTGTAAATACAGTCGGTTGTGTTAACAAAACCGCTGAAATCCTTGCAAAAAGAACAGGTGCAAAGTATTTTCCGCATCCGTTTGGTTGCTCTCAACTTGGTGATGACCAAAAGGTAACACAGCTTATTCTTTGCGGTATGGTAAAACACCCTAACGCAGGCGGTGTGCTTGTGCTTGGACTCGGTTGCGAGAATAACAATATTGAAGTTTTTAAAAAAGTTCTCGGAACATGGGATGAAAAAAGAGTAAAATTCTTAAATGCGCAGGACTTTGATGACGAAATCGAAGAGGGAATAAAGCTTATCGACGAGCTGCGAGCAAACGCAGATAGATACAATCGCACTCCTGTGCCGATTTCGAAGCTCCGTGTCGGACTCAAATGCGGCGGTAGTGACGGCTTTTCGGGCATTACCGCAAATCCTCTTGTGGGCAGATTTTGCGATAAGTTAACTTCCTTCGGCGGTTCTTGCGTGCTCACTGAGGTTCCTGAAATGTTTGGCGCAGAGCAGCTGCTTATGGCACGTGCAGAGAGCCGTGAAGTGTTTGACAAGACAGTAAAGCTTATCAACGATTTTAAAGATTACTATGCAAGACACAATCAGGTTATCTATGAAAACCCCTCCCCCGGAAACAAAAAGGGAGGAATTACAACACTTGAAGAAAAGTCGCTTGGTTGCGTGCAGAAGGGCGGTCTTGCAATCGTTGTAGATGTTCTTGACTATGGCGATACGGTAAAAAAATCAGGGCTTTCACTGCTTAACGGACCGGGCAACGATATAGTTGCTGTTACAAATCTTATGGCGGCAGGTGTACATTTGATTCTGTTTACCACAGGCAGAGGTACCCCTGTAGGAAGTGCAGTACCTACTGTAAAGATAGCAACAAATCATGCACTTGCGGATAAGAAGAAAAACTGGATCGACTTTGATGCGAGCGGCATGTTATCCGGCATTGATTTGACCGATGCACTTGTTGACTTTGTAGTCGATGTTGCAAACGGAACAAAGACCAAAAATGAAATTAACGGATATGAAGAAATATCCATATTTAAGGACGGCGTTACATTATGAGTTTTATTCACGATGGTTTTATGCTGAAAAATGAGACGGCAAAGAAGTTGTTTCACTCTTTCGCAAAGGATATGCCTATAATTGACTATCATTGCCATATCTCACCTAAAATGATAGCAGAAGACTATAAATTCAAGAACGCATACGAGCTTTTCCTCGGCGGCGACCACTATAAATGGCGTCTTATGCGTTCAAACGGTATTGACGAGGAATACATAACCGGTGGAGCAGACGATTTTGAAAAATGGTGTGCTTTTGCAAAAACCGTTCCGCTTATGATAGGGAATCCGATGTACCACTGGACTCACCTTGAACTCAAGAGATACTTCGATATTGACGAACTTCTCTCCGAGGATACCGCAAAGTCTATATGGGACAGAGTAAATGAGTGCCTTGCAAAGGATGAGTTCACTGTAAGAGGGCTTATCAAAAAGTCAAACGTTGAGGTTATCTGCACCACAGATGCACCTTATGACACTCTTGAATATCACAAGACTTTGAAAGATTATGAGGTCAAGGTAATCCCGGCATTCCGTCCTGACCTTAACGACATTCGCCCTGACATTACAGAGCGAATGGATTATTTCCATGAAAACGGGTGCCGCCTTTCCGACCATGCGGTAGACGAAATGAGCGATGAAACCATAGAAAAACTTATTTTTCTTGGTGAAGAGTATGCAAAGCGCGGCTGGGTAATGCAGCTTCATATCGGAGCGATGCGCAACAACAATACAAGAATGCTTGAAAAGCTTGGTCCCGATACAGGCTTTGACTCGGTTAATGATTTTCAGATTGCCGAGGGCATTTCAAAGATTCTCAATGCGCTTGAGATGAAGGATGCACTTCCCAAGACTATTCTTTATACCCTCAACCCCAAGGACAACTATGTGCTTGGCACTATGCTCGGCAACTTTCAAAAAGGACCGACTGCAGGCAAGATTCAGTTCGGCAGTGGCTGGTGGTTCAATGACCAGCGTGATGGCATGGAAAGCCAGATGAAAGCTCTTGCAAACCTTGGACTTCTTTCAAAGTTCGTGGGTATGCTCACCGACTCACGCAGCTTTGTTTCATATACTCGTCATGAGTATTTCAGGAGAATACTTTGTAACCTCATTGGTAAATGGGTAGAGGATGGTGAATACCCTTGCGACATGAAAATGCTTGAAACAATTGTTAAGGGTATTTGTTACGAAAACGCAAAGGAATACTTTGAATTTTAAGGAGAAAAACAATGGAAGGCTTTATCAGTGATTTTTATAAAGATGCAAAAATAATCTCTCCCGACGGAGACGACTATCAGTATTTTTACGGATACTATGATATGTGTCCCGCAAAGGCAGACGGTTCAAAGCACCTTTGCCACAGAGTAAAATTTCTTGACCGTATTCCTGAGCCGGGCGACATCGCAGATCTCGGTTACCTCGTCGACGGTAAGTTTGTAAAGTTTGCAGAAACTACCGCATGGAACTTTCAGCAGGGAGCAATGCTTAGATACGATTCGCCAAATTCTGACGTTGTATATTACAATGTGAGAAATGATGACAACACTTTTTCCACCGTTACCCACAACCTTGTAAGCGGTGAAAAGAAGTATACCGACCGTGCTGCCGCGGCAATTTCATGGGACGGAAAATACGGTATCGGACTTAATTTCAGCCGCATTTTTGATTTTCGCCCAGGTTACGGATATTCGGGCGCACCCGACCCTTATTTCGATGTAAATGTTCCGGATGATGACGGCGCATTTCTCATTGATATGGAGACCGGCAAGTCAAAGCTTCTTCTTTCATACACCGACCTTGAGCCGGTTAGCTATTTGCCCGAAAACTCAAAAATAATGATTAATCACGTTACCTTTAATCCGGCATCCGACCGCTTTGTAATGCTTGTGCGCAATTTCAAAAAGGAAGGCGACCGCGACTGGCGTACCTCAATGGTTGTTTCGGACTTGAACGGTAACACCACAACGCTGCTTAAGAGCACATTCGTTTCGCATTATTGGTGGAATGACGATAAAAATATTATGGTTTTCTGTCAGATAGAAGATCATCGCGGTATTCTTATTATCAACTGCGAAACAGGCGAAACCAAGGAGATAAAGTCGCCGTTCTTCGAGCCAAAGGGCAACCGCGACGTGCACTGCAACCTTTCGCCTTGCGGCAATTACATTATCGGCGACGGCTATCCGCATGACGGCTACAGAGAGCTGTGGGCATACAGTCTTAAAACCGGTAAAACCGAGATTCTCTTCAAGTCGAGAAACCTGCAACCGAAGTACGACGATATTCGCTGCGATCTGCACGCTTGCTTTATTGCCGGCGGAAAGTATATTTCGTTTGATATAACCCACAGAGACAGACGCGATGTTGCAATTGTTGACACATCCGCACTTAATTTTTAACGGAGAGAAGTATGGAAAAATTTATTCCTGTTGTTGTGATAAAAGAGCTTCCTGAAGTAGATACAATTCTGTCGGCACTCAAAGCCAATGGTATTAACTGTGCCGAAATAACATTTCGCACTGCTTGCGCAAAGGATGCTATAAAGCTTGCTTGCGAAAAGTATCCCGATATGAGTATAGGTGCAGGTACTGTTATTAATAAAGAGCAGTGCATTGATGCAATAGCGGCAGGAGCAACTTTCATTGTTTCCCCCGGACTTTCAAGAGATGTTGCAGAGGTATGCAAAGAGCATAATATCCCTTACTATCCCGGATGTGTAACACCTACCGAAATTATGGCGGCGCTTGACCTCGGTATTACCACAGTAAAGTTCTTCCCGGCAAACGTATACGGCGGCCTGAACGCACTTAAAGCGCTTTCTGCGCCTTTTTCGCAGGTCAAGTTTATTCCTACCGGCGGAGTAGATAGGGGCAATATAGATGAGTTCCTTGCTTTTGATAAAGTAGCTGCCATAGGCGGCAGCTTCTTTGTCAAAGAAGCTTTGGAGAATAAATAGTATAGCAATACACTTCAATCTTTGATATAATTCCCTTAGAGTAGACATTTGAAAAACAAATATTTCAAGAACTATACTATTCTGTGGTATCTGTATCGGCTTTGCTTTTTCATGGTTAAAAAAGAGAAAAGCCTGTAACTATTGCAGTTACAGGCTTTTTGAAGGAAAACTACAAAAACGCTTATGCAGAATATGGTGCAGGCTCGGGTGGAGAACTAAAAGAAAAAGGTTTGTTCCCGCCTAAAATGGCTTCGTATGGGTCGTCAAGTCGCATGATTTATAGGTTGTGCAAGGATATTGCGGACTTCCATTTTGAATACAAATTACCAACGAAAATTGGCGGTGTTGCTAATTTAGATGGTTTTGCAGAAAAAGACAATAGCTATATATTTGTAGAAGCGAAATGCCGTGAACCATACGGCAAGAAAGCGCATTTGATCGAGTCGAAATATAAAGAATTATACAGTTATATCAATAATAGCGGTTGCAATTTAAAAATCAAAACAATAGATAATGGAGCTAAAATAGAGGTTGCTTTTTCGGTGAATGAGTGCGAAATTTTACGCTTTGATATCAAACAAATGATATGCCATTTGCTTGGCATTGCGGTTAAACTTTTGAATATGCCAACAGATAAAAAAGTATCATTTGTGTTTCTTTGCTACAATCCCAAATTAATAGAAATTTTAGATGAAAAAAAGAAAAAAGCAGTTTATGAAACATATGACCAAATGTGCGATGAGTGCTCGAAAATAGATTTCAAAGCACTTTTTGAAGTTATAGCAAAGTATTTGCATCAAGAGATGAATGTCGGCTATGCTACAAAAGCAGAGATTGACACAATGATTTCAAATTTCAGTTTTTCATTGTGCGATCAGGATAGTATGCTTTCCATCTTTTAACGATTACCCATAATTTAACGATGCACTGTTGCACATGATGGCATAGCACACACAAATAACAACGTAAAAAGCGTTGCAGGAGAGGGAGAATTCTCTCAAATGCAACGCTTGTTTTTATGAGTGCTTATGGTGTAAGGTTTTTTCGATATAAAATAACGATACCGCTACTGGTACAACTCGTATCAAT
>SVRG01000051.1 GCA_015064965.1 Oscillospiraceae bacterium | reverse complement strand
TGCGTTTACACCCATGTAGCCCTGAATAGCAGTGTTACAAGTGTTAAGGTCGCAACGTGCAACAAGACCTTCTGCCTGTCGGAGATTGTATATATCAACCTCTACAACATAGTCGGTGAGGTTGTGGAGAGCGGTATTTGTGCCGGTATAAACAAAGTATGCGTTTGCACTTGCCTGACCGGGGAGGACATAAGCTTTGCCGTCCTCAACGCCCCATTTGCCGCTGTACTGTGTGAAGTCATTGAGAGAAGCCGCATCGTCAAAGGTGTTGCGGTATACCTCAGTAGCACCGCTTATATCAATAAGGGCGGAGGAAACATCAAAGTTGGTTTTGTCGGAAACAGAGGAAAGCTTCTTTACAACGAGGTTGTCAAAGCGAGTTTCGCTTACGTCAAGGTCGTTGACAATTTTTGTATATGCGAAAAGACCAAACGAGCCGCTTTTGCAAAGGTCGGTGACGCCGCATCTTGTCCAAAGGAGAAGTCCGGTGTCAAGGTCATATGCGGTTGTCTGAATAGCCTTGCCGCGCATTGCAACTTCAAGGCGGATATTTGCGCCGGGTGCAAATATTACGGGAGAGGAGCCAATACTGGTTGCGCCTGTTCCGGCAGTGTTGTTTGTAGCGCGGGTAAAGAAATATGTGCCGTTTGTCTGGCAGGAAGCATTAATGCCCATGTAGCCGTGAAGTGCTGCGGAGCAAGTGTCAAGGTCGCAGCGCGCAACAAGGCCGGTTGCCTGGCGCACATTGTACATATCTACCGAAACTACATAGTCGGTCATATCATGGAGTGCTTCGTTTGCGCCGGTGTAGACAAAGTATGCGTTTGCACTTGCCTGACCGGGGAGGATATATGCTTTGCCATCCTCAATGCCCCATGCGCCGCTGTACTGTGTGAAGTCGTTGAGAGAAGCCGCATCGTCAAAGGTGTTGCGGTAAACCTCCACGGCTTCGCTTGTGTCAATGACAAAAACCGGATGTGCCGCCGAAACACTGATTAAAAAAAGTGACAGAAATAAGAGGGATAAAAATAATTTTTTCATGCTTTCCTCCTGAATTGTTCTATATTAATATTGTAGCAATCATAACATTATAGGTCAAGTAAAAAAATTAGCGTATTTTTATAAAAAACTTGACTTATTTTAAGTTTAAAACTATAATTTAGTATTATAAATTATAAGTTTAGTAAAGTAAGCCCAATTGTCATTCTGAGCGTAGCGAAGAATCTGCGAACGTAGTGAGTCTTAGAAAAACCTTGCGGGCGCAAGGTTTTCAGATCCTTCACATTCGTTCAGGATGACAGACGCGAGAGGTTCGCTTACTTCACATAAACTTATAATTTACACATTTGACTCAAGAGGTGCTTTTATGCAAACAAAAATTGCTATTGTCGGATACGGAAATCTGGGACGCGGTGTTGAGTGTGCCGTAAAACAGAATGCGGATATTGAGCTTTACGGTGTGTTTACCCGCCGAGAGCCGTCGTCGCTTAAAACGCTGACAGGCGTTCCCGTTTATCATATAGATGAAATATTGAACCATCAGGATGAGATAGATGTGCTTATTCTCTGCGGCGGCAGTGCAACCGATTTGCCGGTGCAAACCCCCACGCTTGCAAGATTTTTTAATGTGGTGGATAGCTTTGATACTCACGCAAAAATTCCGGAACATTTTGCGGCAGTGGATGCGGCGGCTAATGCAGGGGGCAGAGTTGCGGTGATCTCTGTCGGCTGGGACCCCGGTATGTTTTCGCTTAACCGCCTTTACGGAGAGGCGATTTTGCCCAAGGGAGAGGTGTATACTTTTTGGGGCAAGGGCGTGAGCCAGGGGCATTCCGATGCTATTCGCCGTATCGAGGGTGTAGTTGATGCAAGACAGTACACAATCCCTGTAGAGGCGGCACTTGACGCGGTTCGCAGCGGCGCGGCGCCCACACTCACCACTCGCGAAAAGCACACAAGAGAGTGCTTTGTAGTAGCGGCAGAGGGTGCGGATAGGGCAAAAATAGAAAACGAAATCAAAACCATGCCAAACTATTTTGCAGACTATGATACAACAGTGCATTTTATCACACAAGAGGAGCTTTTGCGCGACCACAGCGGTATTCCGCACGGCGGCAGAGTGATCCGCAGCGGCAAGAGTGGACTTAGCGGTGAGCATACACATATCATCGAGTACAGCTTGAAGCTTGATTCAAATCCCGAATTTACATCGTCGGTGCTCCTTGCTTATGCGAGGGCGGCGGCGCGCATGAACCGTGAGGGAATGTGCGGCTGCAAGACGGTGCTTGATATCGCGCCGGCATATCTCTCCCCATGCGACGGCGCAGAACTCAGAAAAAGATTGCTTTAATGTAAAAAAGCGGTTGCTTTCGCAACCGCTTTTTATACTTGACAAACCGAGGGAAACGGTTATAATATGAATGTTTGAAAAAATATTCAGGGTAGAATCATGGAACAGGCAAAAAAAGTATTAAAAGAAACTAAAATATTTTTAAAATGGGTGCTCATAGCACTTTTGCTCGGCGTAGTCGGCGGACTTGTGGGCAGTGCATTTCATATTCTTGTAGACATTGCCACAGAAACGCGCGAAAACAACGACTTTTTGATCTGGCTATTGCCGCTTGGCGGTCTTGCAATTGTTTTTTTATATCGTTTCGCTCACGCGACAAAGGGCGTTGATACCAACCGCGTTATTGAGGCTGTGGATGCCGATAACAAGAGTATTCCTTTTGTAATGGCGCCGCTGATTTTTGTCAGCACTGTTCTGACGCATCTCTTTGGCGGCTCGGCAGGGCGCGAGGGTGCGGCACTTCAGATAGGCGGCAGTATCGGCTACAAAATAGGAAAACTGCTCCGCCTTGACAAAAGAGATATGCACACCATTGTCATGACCGGCATGAGCGCGCTGTTTGCGGCACTCTTCGGCACCCCGGTTGCTGCAACATTTTTTGCCATTGAGGTTGTAAGCGTTGGTGTCATGCACTACGCGGGACTTGTGCCATGCATAGTGTCTGCTTTTATGTCATCGTTTATTGCAAAGGCATTCGGGCTTCACCCGGTTCGTTTTGAAGGGATCGCCATTCCCGACGTCAACATCAAGTTTATGGGGAAAGCGCTTGTTTTGGCGGTGCTCTGCGCGCTTCTCAGCGTTGTATTCTGTGTTTCGCTTGAAAAGTGCGAGCATCTTTTCAAAAAGGTATTTAAAAATCCGTATGTAAGAATTTTTGTCGGAGGTTGCGTGATCGTAGCCTTGACAATGCTTCTCGGCACACACGACTACAATGGTGCGGGCATGAATGTAATTGAGCGCGCACTTTCAGGCTCTGCGAGGTGGGAAGCCTTTGTTTTAAAACTTCTCTTTACGGTAATAACCGTTTCGGCAGGCTTTAAGGGCGGCGAAATTGTGCCCACATTCTTTATCGGTTCTACCTTTGGCTGTGTAGTTGCACCGCTCATCGGACTTGATCCCTCGTTTGGCGCGGCTCTCGGTTTTATTGCGCTTTTCTGCAGCGTTGTAAACTCTCCTGTTGCATCGGTAATTCTTGCAGTTGAGGTGTTCGGCGGCGAAGGAATTTTATTTTTTGCGGCGGTCTGCTGCATAAGCTACATGACATCGGGATATAGCGGTCTGTACCATTCTCAGCGAATTGTGTACTCCAAATACAGCGAAAAATATATCAATATTCATACAAGATAAAAAACGGTATCGCATTTGCGATACCGTTTTTAAAATTGTTATTTATCAAGATTTTCTGCAGCTTCAGCATTGATTTTCTCATCATATGAGAGGATGGGAGCTACATCTTTGCCCTTTACCTTACGGTCGATATAGTTCTTTGTGATCTTTACAACGATCGGGATCATAAAGAGTACGCCTATAAGGTTGGGGATCATCATAAGACCGTTGAACGTGTCAGAGATGTCCCATGCGAGAGAAGATGTAAGAACCGCACCGAAGATAATGGTGCAAACGTGGATAATTCTAAAGATATATGTTGTCTTTGTGCCAAAGAGATATTCCCAAGCCTTTGAGCCGTAATGCGACCAGCCGAGAACGGTAGTAAATGCAAAGAGGAACATTGCAACAGCAACGAATTTTTCGCCGATGTTGCCCCAGGCAAACACTTCGTTAAATGCGCCGCCTACGAGAGTAGCATCGTTATAGCCTGCGGCGATCTCGCCTGTTGCGGCATTGAAAACACCGCCGTTAAGGCCGCCGGATGTAAGAACAACCAAAGCGGTCATTGTGCAGACAACCATAGTATCAGCAAACACCTCAAAGATACCCCACATACCCTGCTTAACAGGCTCCTTGACGCTGGAGTTTGAGTGTACCATTACAGAGGAACCGAGACCTGCTTCGTTTGAGAATACACCGCGCTTGAAACCGTTTGTCATAGCAACGATAACACCGCCGATGCCGCCGCCGACAAATGCCTCAGGAGCAAATGCATTAACAAAGATAGCCTTGAATGCGGGAATGATCGCCTTATAGTTTATGCCGATGATTACAAGGCTTCCTGCAATGAAAAGAACAACCATGAAAGGAACGATCTTTTCTGCAACGTTTGCAATTCTCTTAACACCGCCGAGAGTGATAACAGCGGTAAGAATCATAATAAGTACTCCGAGGACGATGTTGTAAAGGGAAACACCCTCAAAAACAGTGATGGAAGAAAGAGCACTTACATCAAAAGCAGATGCAACGTTTGCAACGATCTTGTTTACCTGACCCATGCTGCCGATGCCGAACGCCGCAAGCATTGTAAAGATACAGAAGAGAATTGCAAGAATCTTACCAAGATTCTTAAAGCTTGCGCTGCCATGCTTGTCCTCGTACTTGTAGCCGCCAAGACCGTCGCGGAGGTAGTACATAGCGCCGCCGGACCATTCGCCTTCGCTGTTCTTGCGTCTGAAGTAGATACCGAGAACGTTTTCTGCATAGTTTGTCATCATACCGAAGAATGCTGCAACCCACATCCAGAAAACTGCGCCTGCGCCGCCGATACAGATAGCCGCTGCAACACCTGCAATATTACCTGTACCAACAGTAGCCGCAAGAGCGGTACAAAGAGCCTGGAAGGGAGAAATAACACCCTTTTCTTTGCGATGCTTCATAACATCTTTTGTAAACAAACTTCCAATTGTATTCTTCCACCAAAGAGCAAGGTGAGATACCTGGAAGAATTTGGTGCAGCATGTAACAATTATTCCGGTGCCTATAAGAAGTGCAAGACCGAAAATGCCCCATACTACGCCATTGATACTGCCGTTGATTTCGGCAATCTTTTCAAGAATCATAATATGACCTCTCCTAAAAAAATTTACAAAATAATAAAACCGGATTGCGAAACGCAATCCGGTAAAACAAAAATACAAAGTTAGTGAAAAATCAGCTTTGTCCTTTTGCCTGAGAGATTGGCGTTTAACGCTTTGCCCCTTCGGCACCCAATTTAATGGGATTCTCCAAAGTTCCGTCGGCTCACAGTCGATCTCTCTTCTGCAAGTGTCATGCGGAATTATTAAATTATCGCCATTATACTACTATGTTTTGACAAAATCAATACTTTTTTGAAATTTTTTTAAAAATGTTTTTGTTGCGCAATTCGACACGGTATGATAAAATATCTGTGTATGTATAAAGATTCAAGGGAGAAGCGTATGAAACACGTATTTATATTGAATCCTGCATCGGGTAAGGGTGACGGCGCAGAAAAACTGAAAAGCGGGCTTCTTGCTCTCGACTGTGACTATGAGGTGCACGAAACTACAGGGCATCTTGACGCAACCGAGTTTGTGCGCGACTATTGCAAAAATTACAAGGGCGATGTGCGCTTTTATGCCTGCGGCGGCGACGGCACGATCAAAGAGGTTGCTGACGGTATTATTGGTTACAAAAACGCGTCCATGTCGGTTTATCCGATAGGTAGCGGCAATGATTTTGTCAGATACTTCGGTGGCGCAGAATCCTTTTTGAATCTTGCGGCGATAACATCGGCTGAAGATGCACCGACCGATATGATAAAGATCACGCTTGGCGACGGCAGAGTAGAGTCGTCTGTAAATGTTGCAAATTTCGGTTTTGAGGCGTGTGCGGCAAACATCATGGATAAAGTCCGCCGCAAACCGATTATCGGAGGTAAAAACTCTTATACAACCGGCATCATCGGCGCGATCTTCAAGGCTATGAAAAATCACGGTAAAATCTACGCTGACGGTGAACTGATCAACCCCAAGGGTACGTTTATTCTTTGCACGGCGGCAAACGGTTCATTTGTTGGCGGCGGCTATAAATGTGCGCCGCGCGCATCTGTCAATGACGGATATCTTGAGGTCTGCATGATAAGACCTGTTTCGATCATCACGCTTGCGCGTCTTATCGGAGTTTATAAGGTGGGCGGACATCTGGATGACAAGAGATTTCAAAAATATCTTGTTTATCGCCGAGTAAAAAAGCTTGAGGTAAAGGCGGACAGACCCTTTCCGCTTGCGCTTGACGGTGAATGCTTTGAAACCACATCGCTTGTGGCAGAAGTTGTGGAAGGCGCAATACGCTTTGCCGCTCCAAGCGAAAAGGAAGCAGCAATTGTAAAATAAAAAGAGCCGTAAGGCTCTTTTTTGATGTGTAAATTATATTAAATCTCGTAAAAAAGACGGACATGCGCCGGCTTTTTTACACATTAAAAACCGCACGCGGTTGAGCGTGGCGCGAGCGAACGGTTTTGCAACCACTTGAAAATGCTTGCATTTTCAAGTGAGGAATATCTTCATGTCGCCTTTTTTTATCCAGCCAAGTTTGCGGAATGCAAGGTCAAACGAAAGTGTGAGCAGTGCAGGTAGCACAAAGTGCATGAGCAATACCGTTAATGCGGTAGTGGTGGAAGTGCCCATCGCGTCAAAGGCTCCAAACTGTCCGACAAGTCCCGATGTTCCCATGCCGGCTCCGGTTGATGTGTTTGTCATCTTGAGCAGAGCGGTAGAAACCGGACCGAGAATGGCTGATGCGATAGTCGGGGCAAGCCAGATTTGAGGACGCTTTAAAATGTTGGGGAACTGGAGCATTGATGTGCCGATTCCAAGCGATAGTGCACCGCCGAGACCGTTTTCGCGATAGCTTGCCGCAGCAAAGCCGATCATCTGGCAGCAGCATCCAACGCACGCGGCTCCTGCGGCGATGCCGTCTATGCCGATTGAGATGCATATTGCCGCCGACGAGATGGGGGCAGTCAGCGCCATGCCGATAACTACCGAAACGATGATTCCCATCGGAATCGGCTGCATATCAGTTGCGGTGTTGATAAAGTTGCCGAGCCATTGCATAAATGCGTTTATATAAGGGCCTACGAACACTCCTACAAATCCACCGGAAATTATGGTGAGTGCGGGAGTGAGAATAATGTCAAGCTTTGTTTTTGATGCAATAAGGTTGCCGATTTCAGCACCGACCACTGCGGCGATGTATGCGCCGATGGGGCCGCCCAGCGCGTATCCGAGCGCACCTGTAACCGTACTTGTAAAAAGCACAAGCGGCTTTGCCGAGAGCGAATATGCTATCGCTACGCCAATGGCGCTGCCGATAACGGGGCTGCTTGCACCGATCTGTCCTGTGAATTTGGCAAGAAACGAAAGATATGGAATATTGCTTAACTGATTGAAAATCGTACCTATAATAAGAGAGGCAAAAAGACCTTGCGCCATTGCTCCCATTGCTTTTATGAAATAGCGGTCAAAGAGTTTTTTCAAAGGTTTTGCTCCTTTTTTAAATATTGTGGTTTATTTTAGCACAAGTCACTTGAAATTTCAATACAAATTCGATAAACTATATGTATAAAGACGGAGGAATTTTTATGGACAGTCAAATGACATATGATTTCAGAAGTGCCAAAAAGGCATTTTCACGAATTGGATTGGCGCTTGTCATGTTTTTTGTATCGACATTTGCGGCGCAGATAATTTTAGAACTTGCGGGACTGTACTTTTTTCCCGAATTTTTCAAAAATGGGCTTTCGCCGCGCGCGGTGGTTATCATTTCATCGGCAACTATGTATCTTGTAGGCGTTCCTGTGTTCTATCTTTTTGTAAGAAGGCTTGATACATTTGAGGTGGACGGCGCAAAATGCTCACTTAAAACTCTCGGTGTTGCATTTGTAATATCGTTTTCGCTTACGTATTTCGGACAGATGCTTGGCGATGCGGCAGCAGCATTTGTGTACAAGACAATGAACGTGTCGCTCGTTTCAGAAACGCTTGAGCTGGTGAGCAGCATATCGTGGATCGATGCGCTTGTAGTTTCGGTCATTATCGGACCGTTTTTTGAGGAACTGATATTTCGCAAACTAATTATTGACCGCACAAAGGGTTACGGTGAAAAACTTGCAGTTATCTTTTCGGCACTCATGTTTGCGTTTTTCCATATGAGCGTTCAACAGTTGTTTTACGCATTCTTTATCGGTTTGATGTTCGGCTACCTTTATATAAGAAAAGGAAAACTTATATATTGCTGGTTGCTCCATGCGGCTTTTAATTTCTTCGGTGCGGTGGTACCGCTGCTGTTTACTGAATTTGTTCCGGGATACGATAAGCTTTTGACTCTGGCACTCGATGAAAATGCATTTGACGAGATGTACGCGCTTGTTGAAGCACATCCGATAGCGTACGGTATGGTTGCATGGTACAGCCTTGCAACATTGGCAATGTCTTTTATCGGCATTTTCTGGCTTGCAAAGCGCATTCGCAGTATGTATTTTGCAAAAGCTGATTTTGAACTCCCCAAGGATAGCGAGGCAACGACCGCCTTTGTAAACGTCGGCGTGATTTTGTTTATCGCACTTTCCGTTGTTTATCCGTTTTTAACTGCAGCATTGATTTAAAAAAAGCGCTTGGATTTTTCCAAGCGCTTTTTGTGTATTGATAATTATTTTTTATCCAAAAAGGTTCTTATGTTTGCCGCCTCCAGCATTTTTTCGCAGAGCCATTTGTGCTCGTTGATTCTGTCCGCGTGGGGAAGGTCGCAGTGTGCAACCGTGGGATAATCCATTCTCGCTACATCGTGACCGGCGGCTTTCATGCGCTCTATCATCAGGTCGCTGTGCTGGGATACTACAAGTGTCATATCCTTAAGTCCCACTGCAAAGCGATAGGGAATCTTTGGTAGCTTTTCTACCATGTTTACGGGCGAGTTTTCGCGCACATATGTTGCAAAATTGTCCGTATCTTCCATCACCGCCTCAAAATATGAGCGGAAAAGGGTGTTTTCGTTGCAGTAAAGCTCATATTCCATGTTGCAACAGGGGCAAAGCACGTCTGCGGCAACGATCTTGTATTTTGATTTGATTGCATAGTGGAATGTGTTGTATCCGCCCATGCTTCCGCCGTAAAGTCCTATCGGGACATCTTTTGAAATGCCGTAAAGCTCCATCGCGGTGTCAACGATAGTGTCGATGTATTTTACGGTTTTATTGTTCATCCAGCACCATGTGTTGTAATATGGCAGTATGTAGAGAATGCCGTTTTCGGCACAGATGGGCGCGGCTACCAGGTCGTTTCCAAGATAGTGTTTGTGGCCAAGTCCTGTAAAATACAGTGCAATACCTCGTATTTCGCCGCGGATAAGTTCGATATTTGTGGCGCAGAGTTTGTGAAAATGTGTCTTTAAAAATTGCTTGTCCATGATATTCTCCTAAATTATACTTTCTGCAGTTTTGGGATAGTATCCGTTTTCTTTTAAAACCGCAGCAGCAGATGCCCTTGTTTCTTCGCTTTCAAAAATGCCGAAAACGGTGGGGCCGCTTCCGCTCATCATTGCGCCGATAGCGCCGTTTTCTTTTAACAGTTCTTTTGCACGGCGCGCTATGGGGCGCTCAGGCAAAATAGCGTCTTCAAAAATATTGTACATGTTGTCGCAAACTCCGTGCACGTCACCGCTTGCAAGCGCGGTGCAGAGCGCATTGAAGCGTGCTTCGTTGTCCCTGCCCGAAAAGTCGCCAAAGATGCGGTCAAGCTCGCCGTACGCCCACGGCGTGGAAACGCTTTCGCTGCTTGGCACTATCAAAAAGAGGAGCTTTGCGCGGTTTTCAAGCGGCGTAAGAATCTCGCCGCGCCCCTCACAGAGAGCGGTTTTGCCCATCAGGCAAAAAGGTATATCGCTACCGAGAGAAGCGGCGATTTTGTACAGTTCGTCATTTGGCATAGCACCGCCGAAAAGTTTGTTCAGCGCACGAAGCGTGCCTGCGGCATCGGTGCTGCCGCCCGCCATTCCGCCGGAAACCGGAATGCGCTTGTGCAGAGAAATGTCAACCTCTGCCTGTATGCCGCATTTTTCAAGGAATTTTGCAGCTGCCTTGTGTGCGATATTGCGTTCGTCGCAGGGGACGTATGGCACATCGCAGCAAATGCGTATCTCGGTCTTACTGCTGCGCGCTGCCGAAACTATCATTCTGTCGCAAAGGCTAACGCTTTGCATGATACTTTTTATTGAGTGAAAACCGTCATCCGCGCGCGAAAGGACATCAAGATACAGGTTGACCTTTCCGTTTGCGCGGACTTCAAGTCCGATATTGTTTTTCATATATCCAACTCCTTTGGTAACATTATATATTGTTTGTGTGAATTTTTCAAGAAATACTATAAAATGTTGATTTTTTGTGTTATAATGTAAATTGAAGTAGTATACGAAAGGGTATGGATATGCTTAAATTTGAGTGGACAAAAAAGCACACAACTGTGCTGATATATTCCTGTTGCACGATCCTTTTGGCAGTGGCAATAGTGTTTGCGCTGTTTTTTCCCTCCGTTTGGCTTGGGGTTGTAAAGGATTTTTTCAAAGCGATCAGTCCGGTGTTTTTTGGTTTTGTGATTGCATATCTTGTGCACCCGGTTTGTGAGTTTTTCGACAAGAAGGTGTTTAAAAAGCATATCAAAAGCAAGAAAGCGGCAAGAGCGCTTGCAGTGACTTGCACAATGCTTTTGGTTGTCGGCATCATCGCGGCATTTCTTGGTATAATGGTGCCGCAGATCGCTGCAAGCTACACCTCGCTTGAGTCAAAGTTTGAGGTGTACGTGACAAAGGTTACCGGCTGGGTAAAGGATTTTGTTTCACAGTTGCAGGCAAGCGGTAACGAAACTCTGCTTTCGTTTTTCAATGTGCAAAAACTGCTTGATTCAGTTGATGATATACTCAGTACGGCATTTGGCTTTCTCGGCGGCTTTGCAAACATCCTGCTTACTTACTCGACAAAAATTGTATCCATTGTTGCTAATGTGATCGTTTCTGTTATTTTTACGGTATACTTTTTGCTTGAAAAGGATCGCATATTTTCGGGAATTTCCAAGGTGTCAGACTCTTTGTTTTCGGTAAGATTCAACCTTGGCGCAAGAAAGTGGATATCCTATACCGATGAGGTTTTTTCAAGCTTTATCACCGGCAAGTTGGTTAATGCCTTTTTCATCACAATTATCAATTTTGTAATATTCGGAATTTTCAAAATCCCGTATTATCCGCTTGTTGCTCTGATTTGCGGAGTTACCGATATGATTCCGTATTTCGGACCGTTTATCGGAGCTGTACCGTGCGCGTTTATTATACTCATTGCCGACCCGATAAAAGTTGTGTGGTTTGCGGCACTTGTGCTTGTCATTCAGCAGATTGACGGCAACATCGTAGGCCCGAAGATACTTGGCGAAAAGGTTGGCGTTGACTCGCTTTTGATTATCGTTGCCATTACGCTCGGCGGCGGACTTTTCGGCATTGCGGGTATGTTTGTCGGCGTGCCGGTATTTACGATAATTTATCACGCATTCAATGAGTTTGTCAGCGGTAGACTTAAGAAAAAAGGTCTTCCCACGGATACTGATTCATATAGTCAAAAGGGGGCGGCAAAGTGAAATTTGACAAGAATTCAAAATATAATACCACTGCGCTGCTTGTTTTGATAGTGGTTGCTTTTGCGGCACTGGTGTTCAGCATGTTGGTCAATATCAATTCGGTTGTCGCGGTACTTGGAAAGGTTTTATCCGTTGTTTCTCCGATAATCTATGCATTTCTCTTGATGCTTGTACTTTTGCCGATAGCCGACTTTTTTGAAGAAAAATTCACACATCTTTTGAAAAAGCACAGGAACTATCACAAAAAAGCAAAGGTTTTATCGGTTATCTGCGCGTATGTTCTTTTGCTTTTAGTAGTTGCGCTTGTGCTGTTGATCGTTGTTACACAGGCAACACGCGCATATTCGTTTGCCGCAAATTTTGCAGATGAGTATGTACCTGTTCTCAATAAGTTTATCAGCGATATCTCCGAAAGGTTCAGCTTTGTCGGCTCAAATCTTAAAACCATTGTAAACGCTTTCAGCAAAACCTTGAGCGACTGGCTCTCCGACTTTCCAAGCGTTGCAATGGCAGTGGCGGCTGCTCTTGGCAACGTGGTTTCAACGCTGTCTGCCTGGGTGCTTGCAACTATCATCTCGGTGTACGCTATGTTTCGCCGTAACAAGCTCAAAGCGATTTGCCGCAGGGCAAATGCCGCGCTCTTTCCACAAAATGCAAGTGCAAAGGTTTCTGCATTTTTCGGCTCGCTTTACAGAAACATGGTGTATTTTTACTCGGCTCGCGCCTACAACATGGTAATTCTGGCAGTTTTATACTACCTCGCGCTGCTCTTGATGGGGCTTGAATTCTTCTCCCTTGTGGCACTTATAGTGGCGGTGTGCAGTTTTGTTCCTGTAGTTGGCACACTCATTGGCGGCGGTGTCGGACTTTTTGTGGTGTTTGTAACCGATACGGACATGGCGGGTTGGTTTGTCCTTGTGTTCTTGGTGCTCACTGTGCTTGACTATGTTTTTCTCAGACCGAAAATCACAAACAAAAAGGTTCATGTTTCTCTCGGAACAACCATTATCTGTGTGTTTGTCGGATACTTTATCGGCAAGCTGCTCGGTGCAATGTTTGCGCTTCCGCTCTATGTGACAATTCGCGATATGTTCATCGCATGGCACAATAAAAAGAAGGAAGTTGTAAAGAATTCTGCCGACTCCGAAGTATAATGTATTATATATAATGTATATTTTTTCATCAAAAGCGCGGTTTTGCCGCGCTTTCTTCGTCAAAATGAACGAAGGCACAAAAAAACTTTGTGAAAAAGTGAGCATTTTGCATATAAATGTGAATATTTGTGAATATTTATTCTAAAAACCTTGACAAAATCCTCTATTCGTTGTAAAATGTATGCATAAATATTCGATAACAACGAAAGGCAATATATCATGGATAAGAAAAACATCAAAAAAGTAGTTCTCGCATATTCGGGAGGACTTGACACATCTATTATCATTCCGTGGCTTAAGGAAAACTACAACAACTGCGAAGTAATCGCAGTTTCGGGCAACGTTGGTCAGGCAGACGAGCTTGAGGGTCTTGAAGAAAAGGCGCTCAAGACCGGCGCATCAAAGCTCTACGTTCTCGACCTCACCGAGGAATATGTAAATGACTACATCATTCCCTGCGTTAAGGCAGGTGCAGTTTATGAGGAATACCTCCTTGGCACAAGCCATGCGCGTCCCTGCATTGCAAAAGGCCTTGTTGAAATCGCGCTTAAAGAAGGCGCAGATGCAATCTGCCACGGTTGCACCGGCAAGGGCAATGACCAGGTTCGTTTTGAACTTACGATCAAACACTTCGCACCCAATATGCCAATTATCGCTCCTTGGCGTGAGTGGGACATCAAGTCCCGCGAGGAGGAGATCGACTACGCAGAAGCGCACAACATCCCCCTCAAGATAAACCGCGAAACCAACTACTCCAAGGATAAAAACCTCTGGCACCTTTCACACGAAGGTCTCGACCTTGAGGATACTGGCAACGAGCCGCTTTATGAAAAGCCCGGCTTCCTTGAAATGGGCGTTTCTCCCATTCAGGCACCCGATGTTCCCACTTATATCGAACTTGATTTTGAAAAAGGCGTTCCCGTAGCACTTGACGGCAAAAAGATGAGTGCC
>SVRG01000050.1 GCA_015064965.1 Oscillospiraceae bacterium | reverse complement strand
CGTATGTAGTAAAGGCGATCCTTGCATATGCAGATGCAGCTGAAGAATACTTCAACTAATTGCTAATACAAAAACAACTCCCTTCGGGGAGTTGTTTTTTGTTCTAAAAAATAACTAAATTTTTTTTAAAAAAACTATTGACAATTTAGTAAAAAGATGTATAATATATTTGTACGTATTGTTTGATATCTTATGGAGGTACATGACAAATGAAATACACTGCACCTGTAGCAGAACTCCTCGCTCTTGAGGCTGTTTCTGTAGTTCTCGCTTCCGCTGAAGTAGAAGATACCCCCACTTGCCCCACCAACACTATTATTGAGGGCAACTGTCCTGAAGACTGGGGCTAATATCCTCTAGGTCAAAAATGAAAAGCAAGGCATATTTTGCCTTGCTTTTTTATTTCAATTATGTTATTATGATTATATATTAAATCTATTTGTGTGGAGAGACTTTATGGTATGTAAAATAGCAGATTTTTATATAGAAATCACAAACAACGGTCAAGTGTTTCACCGCTTGTGCCGTGATTATATTTGTGATAATCCTCCATATATAGATTTTTCAATAACAGTTACGGCGGATGATGTCGCATATGAGAAATCATTGGCGAAGAAGTATACAAATGATGATTTTGGTGACGGTATTTGTGCTACAACAGCCGCATACCGTAAAATTTGCGCTGAAGTTTTACAAAGAGATGCCTTTTTGATGCATGGCTGTTTAATTGAATATAAAAACAAAGGATATTTGTTTACAGCCAATAGCGGAACAGGAAAAACCACGCATGTTATGCAGTGGAAAAAGGCTTTTGGTGAGGAAAGCGTCAAAATTATCAACGGCGACAAGCCGATTATTCGCTTTATCGACGGCAAGGTTTATGCATACGGTACACCTTGGAACGGAAAAGAGCACTATGGAACTAATGGCAAGGTGGAACTTTCGGCAATTGCGTTTTTAAAACGCTCGCCAACAAACAGTGCCTGCAAAATATCTTTAGAAAATGCTTTACCGTTGATCTTTTCGCAAATCATGATAACCGATTCCGCTGATTTAGCTCGTCAGATGGAGCTTGTTAACACCCTTGGCGAAAAAGTTTCTATGTATGAGGTCAATTGCAATATAAGCGCTGAAGCAGCAGAAATTGCATATAGGGAGATGAATAAATGAATATAATCAGGCATTCATATGAAAAACTAGATATTCTGTTAAATCCGCAACCTTTGGAAAGCGAAAAAAAATACCGTCGTTTTACTTTTTGCGTACTTGCCAATGTTGATGGAAAAAACATTGCCTATAATGCGCTCACCTGCGAACTTGTAGAACTTGAAGACGACGAACTTTCTTTTTTGAAAGCGGACTTTGTTGAGCCGTGCGAAGAAATCAGGGAACTGGTTGCCAAAAGATTTCTTGTTCCGATTGAACATGATGATATACAACTTTCGGACGAAATACTTGGTTTTGCCAGTCTGTTAAAAAAAGACAAGGGGCTGTCTTCCTATACTATTTTCACAACTCTTGATTGTAATGCGCGTTGTTTTTACTGTTACGAAAAAGGCAGACCGAGAACTCCAATGTCACGTGAAACTGCATTTGCTACAGTGGATTATATTAAGCGGACAAATAAATCCGGTAAGGTGCGTCTCAATTGGTTTGGCGGCGAACCGCTTTATAATTTAGAGGTTATTGATATTATAACCGGAGAACTTGAGAAGGCCGGCATTGAGTATTCAGGGCATATCACGTCCAACGGATTTCTTTTTAATGATGAACTTGTCGAAAAGGCGGTTGATAAATGGCATATTGATTCTGTGCAGATAACACTTGACGGCACAGAGGAAATATACAACACCTCAAAAGCATATATAGACTGTGAGGGTAAGAGCGCGTTTGTCATAGTTACTGATAATATCGAAAAGCTTTTAAAAAAGAAAGTCCATGTTACGGTAAGAGTTAATCTTGGAACACACAACTTGCATGATTTGTATAAGCTTGTTGATTTTGTAGCAGATAGATATGAGGGCTACCGTAATATTAAAATGTATGCACATCTTCTTTTTGAATATGAAAAGAATGTCGATGTAAGTAAGCGTCTTGCCGAAGAAATGATAAAACTGGAAAAGTATATGGTTGATAAAAATCTTGGTGCTTATACTTTTTTGGAAAGCGGTATTGTCAGCAATCATTGCATGGCGGACTCTAATTCTTCAATGGGAATAACCCCAACCGGAGAACTTACAAAATGTGAGCATATTACTGCGGATGATGTGGTTGGCGATATTGATAAAGGTGTAGTTGATAAAGATTTGTTTGAGTCGTTTAAAGAACACGGCAAGTCGAAAGAACTCTGTTACGGTTGTTCTGCTTATCCGATTTGCATAAAGTTGAAGAAATGTCCAAACTACGGTTCACCGGTTTGCAATGAAGCATCCAGGATGATAGAAGAAGATCATCTGGTTCATCGAGTAGAGCGAACATACAGAAGACTTATAAATAAACGTAAAAAAGAGAGCTGATGCTCTCTTTTTTTATAAAATAACATAATATATTCACATAATCATGTTATAATAATAAAAATTACACAACATTTTAACTGAATTACAGGTGAAAGCATGGTAAAAACAGAAAGTAAGAAAAAAGCAGGGAATGCATTGCTTAGATTTGTGCAGGGGGTATTGCTCGGCAGCAGCGGAGTTTTGCCGGGGGTAAGCGGCGGAGTTTTATGCGTTGTGTTCGGGATATACAAGCCGCTTATGGAGGTGCTCGCGGCTCCTGTGAAAAAACTGAAGGAACATTGGAAGATGCTGCTTCCTGTTGGACTTGGAGCACTTGCGGGGCTCGTACTGGTTGTAAATCTGCTTGGAGCGGTTATGGAGAATTATAAAAGCCTTGCGGAGTGCGTATTTGTGGGATTGATACTTGGAACTTTACCCGCACTTATAAAAAATGCCGGCAAAGAAAAGCGTACCGCCGGCTCTTATGTTGCATTTTTTGCAAGTTTTATACTTTTGTTTTCACTGCTCGCATATCTCAAATACTTTTCTTCGTTTGCTGTGATACCGTCCTTCTTTTGGTTTGTCGGTGCCGGAGCTGTGTTTGGGATAAGTGTTGTCTTACCCGGACTCAGCGCATATACAATACTTGAGTTTTTTGGACTTTTCAAGCCAATTGTAAATGGCGCACTGAATTTTGATTTTGGAGTTCTTGTGCCGATAGCAATAGGCGGCGCGGCAGCGCTTATACTGCTTTCAAAAGCGATAAGCTCCCTTTATGAAAAGAATTTTTCGATAATGTCGCATATTATAATCGGAGTGGTGGTTGCAACCACGATTCCGCTTATACCGACGCATTTTGAAAGCTTTGCTGCGTTTGCACTGCAACTTGTATTAATTGCCTGTGGCTTCGCCGTGGCAATTACATTTGAATATTTTGATAAAAAGATAAACTAAAAAAGAGCCTCAAGGCTCTTTTTTGGTTTTTGTTTGCATACAATCAAGCAAGGGGGGATTTTGTGGATAAAAGTACAAAATTTGAGAGTTTAGCTTTGATCGTGCTGACGCTTATGCTGGTGAGCGTATTTGTATTATCGGTTAATATGTATGAGGATATCGCTGCAAATACTGAGGAGGGAAAACTGGCGGTGGTAGCGAGTGCGGTGCGCAATTATCTTGATGAAAGCGACGCAGTTGCCGCCTTCTTTGGATTTGAGGAGATAGAAACAGAGGAAAGCCTGAATATAGCCGATGAAGCCGCCGCGTATATTGAAAGATACAACCGGATCTATGAAGATATTAAGTAGAGCTGTGCAGATATTCTGTTCTGTACTGCCGCTGATACTTTTGTGTCTTGCTTTTGGAGAGCTTATGTTTCCGATTGCGGCTGCGGTGTTTTTGCATGAAAGTGCTCACCTTGCAACACTGAAAATATGCGGAGGAAAACTGAAAAGTTTTTCTCCTGCGCCGTTTGGATTGTGTATGGAATTTGATGAAAATACGCTTTCGCTTGGCGGAGAAGTACTTGTGAGTATTTCAGGATGTGCCGTAAATATTGCAAGCGCGTTGCTTTCTGTATTGCTTTACCGGTGTTTTGAAATTGACATTATAAACTTTGGGGTAGTAAGCTTGCTTTTAGCACTTGTAAATCTGATTCCGTCAGAACCGCTTGACGGAGGGCGGATTTTAAGAGTTATTATTGCTTATTTTAAAGGGCCTGAAACAGCTTACAGAGTCACATCGGTTATAACGTATATTTTCGGATTCTTTGTTTTTCTCTTTTCGTCATATGCGCTTTTGACCTCTCAAAGCGGTATATATCCGCTTCTTTTTTCGGTATATCTGTTTGGCAAAAATGCCAAAAGCATTGAAAAGGTGACTTTTGGCGAAAAATAGAGAATTTGAGAGTATTTGCGAGGAAAACGGAGTTTTTGCGAGAGAAATCGCGGCAAACAATGGCAGATTTGGACGAGCGGCGAAAAAATCCGTAAAAAAGCGGACTTTTTTGTCAAAAACTATTGCATTTTGCATGTATTTTTAATATAATGAATATCAACACAAATAATATGGGGAAGTAGTTCTTCTTGTTATTTAATCGGTTAAAAAGGATGTGTATAAACTCTAAGAAAATGAGCAAGCTTATTGAACTTGTAAATGTAGCAAAATCTTATGACGAGGCGGCTGTTCTCAAAGGAATAAACCTTTACATCCGCGATAAAGAATTTGTCACACTTTTAGGTCCTTCCGGTTGCGGTAAAACCACCACGCTTCGAATTATCGGCGGTTTTGAAACTCCGGATGAGGGAGATGTTTTGTTCGACGGCAAAAAGATAAATGATCTTCCTCCGTATAAGCGCACTGTTAATACAGTGTTTCAGAAGTATGCGCTTTTTCCGCACCTTAATGTATATGAAAATGTAGCGTTTGCGCTTCGACTTGCCAAGAAGAGCGAGCCCGAGATTTCTGCCAAGGTAAAAGAAATGCTTCGCATAGTCAACCTTGAGGGATTTGAGCGCCGTAATATCGAAACGCTTTCCGGCGGTCAGCAGCAGCGTGTTGCCATTGCGCGTGCGCTTGCAAGCGAGCCGAAAGTGTTGCTTCTTGACGAGCCGCTCGGCGCGCTTGATTTGAAGCTCCGCAAGGACATGCAAGTTGAACTTAAAAAGATTCAGCAGCGTCTCGGCATTACATTTGTTTATGTAACACATGACCAGGAAGAAGCTCTTTCGATGAGTGACACCGTTGTTGTAATGGATAACGGCGTTATTCAGCAGATAGGCACCCCTGAGGATATATATAACGAGCCGGCAAATGCTTTTGTTGCTGATTTTATCGGTGAAAGTAACATTCTTGACGGCATTATGCACGCGGATGAACTTGTAGAATTTGCAGGTCAGACGCTTCGTTGCGTTGACAAAGGCTTTGGAAAAGATGAGCCGGTTGACGTTGTTATCCGTCCTGAGGACGTTGACATGGTTGATGTTGACAGCGTGCCGATACACGGCGTTGTTGACACTGTAACATTTAAAGGCGTTCACTATGAGATTATTGTAGATGTCGATGGCTTTAAATGGATGATTCAGACTACCGACTATGCAGAACCCGGCAAGGTTGTTGGACTTAGAATTCTGCCTGAAGAGATTCATGTAATGAAGAAATCAAAGTATTCAAACCTTTACGGTGACTACTCGACCTATTTTGACGAACTTGACGAAAATGTCGGGGAGGGCACGGGGGATGCAAAGTAAGCCGTTTATGGCGCGACTCATGGCGGCGCCCCATGTCGTTTGGTCTATACTGTTTATAATTGCGCCCATGCTTTTTGTGCTCTACTATGCATTTACAGACGCAAGCGGCGCATTTACCATGAGTAATATCACTGAACTCGCAAGTCCAAGTTATCTCACTATTTTTGCGCGTTCCGGCGCATTTGCACTTGTAGCAACTGCGATATGTCTGCTTATTGCATACCCGCTTGCTTATGCAATTTCTCGCGCCAATCCTAAAAAGCAAAAGTTTTATATCATGCTCATTATGCTGCCAATGTGGATGAACTTTCTTATTCGCACATATTCAATTATGGCGATTATTGAGGACACCGGTTTTGTCAATAACATATTGACAAGCATCGGTCTTGATCCCATTCACATGATTAATACCGATGGTGCAGTTATTTTCGGTATGGTATATAACTATTTGCCTTACATGGTGCTTCCGATTCACACTGTGCTTTCAAAGCTTGATAACCGTCAGCTTGAGGCAGCAGCGGACCTTGGATGCACACCTGCTCAAACCTTTTTCAAGGTTGTAATGCCGCACTCGCGTTCGGGCATTATTTCGGGTATCACAATGGTTTTTGTTCCGTCGGTAAGTACATTTTACATTTCGCAAAAACTCGGCGGCTCAAGCTTTGACCTTATCGGTGATACCATCGAGCGCCAGTTCCAGACCGCATACAATTATAACCTTGGCGCGGCAATGTCGCTTGTGCTTATGGTTGTAATTCTCATTTCTATGGCGATTATGAACCGCTATTCCGATGAGGAAGGGAGCGTGGTTGCATGAAGGCGCTTACAAAGATTTATACCGCGCTTATTTTCATTATTCTTTATGCGCCTATCGCAGTTATGGTGCTTTTCTCCTTCAACTCAAGCAATTCTACGGGAGTTTTCACCGGCTTTTCAACGTATTGGTACAAAGAATTATTTAATGACCCCGCAACGCTTGAAGCTTTGAAGAATACGCTTGTGCTTGCTGTTTCATCTTCGCTTATCGCAACTATTATAGGAACAGTTGCGGCAGTTGGCATTTCAAAACTCAAAAGCAAGCATACGCAGAACGCAATTACCACTGTTACAAATATCCCAATGATGAACCCCGATATTGTAACAGGTATATCAATGATGCTGCTATTTGTATTTGTGAGCGCGGCGCTTGGTATGTCGCAGACACTCAGCTTCTGGACCGTGCTTATTGCGCATATTACATTTAATCTGCCATATGTTATTCTTTCTGTAACACCTAAAATAAGGCAGATGGACAAGCATCTCACCGAGGCTGCAATGGACCTTGGCTGTACACCTTTTCAGGCATTTTGTAAGGTGGAATTTCCTGCAATACTGCCGGGCATAATTTCCGGACTTATCATGGCGTTCACCCTTTCGCTTGATGACTTTGTTATCAGCTATTTTACAACCGGTAACGGCTTTGAAACTTTGCCGATTCGTATTTATTCGATGACAAAAAAGCGAGTTACCCCTGATATGTACGCGCTTTCTACGCTTATATTTATTGCTGTGCTTGTGCTTCTTATACTTTCTAACGTAGCGCAGGGTGATGGCACAAAGAAGAAAGCGAGGGCAAAAAAATGAAAAAACTGATTGTTGTTTTTGCGCTTGCAATTTCTTTCGTTCTTTTTGGCTGTGAAAACGCAGCTGAAAAGAAGGTCGTTAACGTTTATAGCTGGGGTGAGTATATTTCTGACGGTAGCGAAGGCACGCTTGATTCAAATGCCGCATTTGAAGAGTATTATTTTGAAAAATACGGCGAGGAAATTGAGGTCGTTTATACCACATACGCATCCAACGAGGATATGTATGCTAAGCTTAAAAGCGGCGCATCGGGCTATGATGTTGTTGTTCCGTCCGATTATATGATAGCGCGACTCATCAATGAGAATATGCTTGAAAAGATTGATTTTTCAAGTATTCCCAATTATGCAAATATCAGCGATGAGTTCAAGGGACTTTACTATGACCCGACAGATGAGTACTCCATTCCGTATACCTACGGTATGGTGGGTGTCATTTACAATTCAAATTTTGTAGACGATGCCGATACCGGAAAATGGGATCTCATGTGGAACGAAAAGTATGCAGGTCGTATATTGCAGTTTAACAACTCGCGTGATGCGTTTGGCACTGCCATGTATAAGCTTGGTATTGACGTAAACACCAATGACGAGGCAGAGTGGAGAAGAGCGCTTGAGGAATTAAAGGCGCAGCAGCCCCATGTTCAAGGCTATGTTATGGATGAGATCTATAACAAGATGGAGTCTGGTGAAGCGGCGATTTCCTCTTACTATGCAGGCGACTTTCTTTCCATGTATGACAATAACGATGCACTTGGATTCTACTATCCTGTAAATGACGAGGGCGAGATCGTCACAAATCTTTTCGTTGATGCTTACTGCATTCCGAAGGGCGCACCCAATAAGGAACTTGCAGAGATTTATATAGACTATATGCTTTCAGAGGAGCCTGCCATTGCAAATGCAGAGTACATTTACTATGCAAGTCCCAACAAGGCGGTTTATGAAAACGAAGTTTATATTGAAGATATGGGCGAAGAGGCAATGAAGGTTCTTTATCCCGAAAACTTTAATTTTAAAGCCAATTATAATAAGCTCAGTTATCACAATCTTAATAGTGAGATGCTTGCACTTGTAAATGGGCTTTGGGAAGAGTTAAAGATCAGCAGTGCCACCGGCGAAACCGTTTATGTTCTTGCAGTTGCTATAATTGTGGCACTTGTGGGTTACGGAGTATTTCATACTATTCAAAAGCGCCGCCGTGAAAAGTATTATTAAAATAAAAAGAATCGACTGCAGTCGATTCTTTTATTTTTTATTTTTGCTTAACATGAATACCGTTTGTAAATAACAAATGCATTTATTTTCCCATTTTTCTGTACTCGCTCGGTGTAGTATTTGTGGCTTCTTTAAATGCGCGATTAAAGTTGCGCATGCTTCCAAAGCCGCAATCCAGCGCAATTTGCGTTATGCTTTTGTCGCCACGGAGCATCTTTTTTGCATCTTCAATGCGCATTGTAGAAATAAATTTTGAAAATCCAACCTTGAATTTGTCAGCAAACAGATGCGAAAGGTGAGTCGAGGAATATCCGAGCGCGGTAGCAACAGACGAAAGAGAGATCTGTTCTCGGTAATGCAGAGAACAGTATTCAATCAGTCTTTGCTCCAGAGAAATAATTTTTTTATCAGTCGGTACAAGTGTAAGGCGGGGCAAAAGCTTGCCTAGAATCAATGCAATATAGCCTTGAGTAATTCCTTTTGAATAGGGGATCTCGGGTGTTGAATAGTTTTGAGTTGCCTTTAAAAACAGTGTGTCAAGTTCTTCGTCAACTACCCCACGTAAAAATGGTGTATCCGGGAGAAACTTCGCAAAAACACCGTCGTAGATAGGCAAGTTTTTAGGGAACAGCAGTACGATGTTTTCAGAGTTGGATTTTTCATGACCGTGAATCTGACCGGGGAATGCAAACACAACGTCGCCGGCGTGGAGTGTATATTCTTCAAAATTGACATAAAAGTGCATTTCGTTGCTACGGATATATATTATCTCAACATAATCGTGAAGATGCTGATGCATAAATCCTACCGCTTGACGGTGCCATGCGTGTATACCGCTCCATTTTGTTTCATATATGATTGCCATATATTTCTCCCAAATCGCAAAAAATGTCCATATAAATTATGTATTTTTCTTTCATTATAGCATATTTTTGCTATAATGCAAGTAGATGATTATATTTTGGAGGTATATATGAAAATCAGAGCGTTAATTTCTATTTTGCTTGTGGCAGTGCTTTTGTGCAGCGTATTGCCATTTACATCAAGCGCATACGCCGTTTCTGACGGTGCAGACAAGTCATATGCTGCGGCATCCGAGGCACTTGTTCTTCTCAAAAATGAGAACAATGCACTTCCGCTTACTTCTGCCGATAAGATCGCAGTTTTCGGCGAAGGCCAGGTATACACTGACGGCAAGACCGGCGGCTTTTTCCTTATGGGACGCGGCAGTGGCTATTTTGTACCGTCAGAGACACCAAAGAGTCCTTGTGATGTACTTGCATCATATGTAAGCGCAGGCAAGCTCGGCGGAGTTTATACCGCACTTTCCGATTCTTATAAAGCGGCAAAGGTTGTTGGTGAAGATTTCACTTATTCTCCTACCGATGCAGAGTATACCGCGGCGGCGGAATATGCGGACAAAGCAATTTATATTGTAAACCGTACCTCCGCTGAGGGTGCCGATATTTCAAAAGCAAATTTCTTTCTCACCTCGGCAGAGCAAACAGAACTAAAAAAGGTTTGTGCTGCATTTGATGGCAAGCCTGTTGTAGTTGTGCTCAATACCGGTAGTATGATAAACTGCGACTTTGCAAACGGACGTTTAGACGGAATTTATGCAGATGCAGTTATTACTGCAACTTATCTTGGTATCCGCGGCGTTGATGCACTTTGCGGTGCGCTTGTGGGCGATGTTAATCCATCGGGCAAAACTGTGGATACTTATGCAAAGGTGCTTGAAGATTATCCGAGCTACAAAGGCTTTTACGAAAGTAAGGACTATACAACGTATTATGAGGATATCTATGTTGGATACCGCTATTTTGAAACATTTAATATAGATGTTGACTATCCTTTTGGCTACGGACTTTCATATACAACTTTTGATATCTCCGATATTACATATACTGAGGCAGACGGTAAAATTACCGTTACTGCTAAAGTTACCAATACAGGCAACGTAGCGGGCAAAGAGGTTGTTCAGGTATACTTCGGCGCACCTCAAAAGGGAACAGGAGCGGCGGTTCTTTCCAAGGCTTCAAAGGAGCTTTGCGGATTTGTTAAAACTTCACTTTTAGCTGCTGGCGCAAGTGAAACAGTATCTGTAACATTCGATATTGATACCATGGCATCCTACGATGACCTCGGTGCAACCGGACATAAGTCTGCATATGTAATGGAAGCCGGCGATTATACTGTTTATGTGGGCAATTCTGTACGCAACACTGTAGTTGCCGGTAAGCATACAGAAAGCATACTTCGCGTTGTTGAACAGCTTGCAGAACTTTGTGAGCCGACAACTGCTTTTGAACGTATGACCTTTGACGGGACTGAAAAAGTAGGAGAAAACTCCGCTTTCAGAAGCGACCTTTTGCATACTCCTACCGAGGCAAAGCAGACAAATCCCGCGGAACCTATTAAATTTGTTGATACTATCAGCGGCAAAGCTACAATGGATGAGTTCCTTGCCCAGATGTCAAACGAGGAGCTTGCAACAGTTGCACTTATGACAAACGCATCTCCAACAAATACCGGTGCATGGGGGGCAAGCGCGGCAGTTGCTGAAAAGTATATTATTCCGCTTGCGTATACTTGTGACGGCCCGGCAGGTATTCGCCACACTACAAAGGGAACAGGTCTTCCTTGTGCAACTGCACTTGCATGCACTTGGAATAAAGATGTTGTAGCCGCTCTCGGCGATGTAGTCGGCAGAGAGTGCGCAATGACCGATATTGACGTATGGCTTGCTCCTGCGGTAAATCTTCATCACTATCCGCTTTGCGGCCGTAACTTTGAGTATTTCTCCGAAGACCCGTATATTTCGGGCGTAATGGCATCTGAAATTATCAAGGGCGTTGAGGCAAATGGAATAGCTTGTTCCATTAAGCATTTTATTGCTAACGAAAAAGAACAGAACCGCAACCAGATTGATTCCCGTATGTCCGAGCGTGTACTCCGTGAGATTTATCTTGTTCCGTTTAAGATGGCGGTAGATGCCGGTGTTGGTACGGTAATGACGTCTTATAATTTCTTAAACGGCACCGAAACTTCTGAAAATGCAGAGCTTCTCCGTGGAATCCTTCGCGGCGAATGGGGATTTGACGGCGTTGTAACTACCGACTGGTCAAATGATTCCAACCTTGCAAAAGAAGTTATCGCAGGCAATAACGTTCACTCCTCCATGCACTACGGTGCAGACGGCAGTGCATATGAGTATCACATGGAGAACAAATATGCCGAGCTTGTGGAAGGCGTTGAAGACGGCAGAGTAAGTCGCTCACTCCTTATTGAAAATGCTGCTTATATGATGAATCTGCTCACAAAGACAAATGCGGCAGACCGCCTTGAAAATTACGAGGTTTGGACTGTCAATGCATCCGGGGATAGCAAATTTGAAGCAGAAAACTATACATACAAGCATGGATATGCACGCCCTGAGGTGTCAAGCGCACGTACCGTTATGTCTTATGTGCGTGCAACGGGTATGCATGTTCCTTATCTCACATATACACTTGATGTTAAAGAAGCAGGAACCTATGTTCTCACAGCCGGCTATGCAAATGCTTCTGCTGATGCAAATGCAAATGCTGTCCGTGTGTTTGTAAACGGTGTAGAGCAGTATACAAACTATAACGCAACTGCTACAGGTGGCTGGTCAAAGGTTGTAGATGCTGAAATCGGCACTGTAACACTCCCCAAAGGAACTGTAGAACTCAAAGTAAAGAGTTCGGTAAACCGCGCGTGCGGAAACTTCGATTACTTTGTTTTAACTCCTATTGAAGAGGTATATACAGCGATTTCTACCCCTGCTGAGCTTATCGCGCTTATGGGCGACAGCACTAAGTGGAGCGGCAGCTACTATCTCACAGAGGATATTGATCTCACCGGTGTAGAAGGTCAGGGACCTATTGGTACAAATGCAACTAAATTCACAGGTAAGTTTGACGGTATGGGGCACTCCATAAAAGGACTTTCCATTACTACGTCTACCGAACAGGACTTCGGCCTTTTCGGTAAAATTATGAATGCAAGAATTCGCAATCTTACAGTTTACGGCTCGGTTACATCTACAACAGCAGGCAATGCAGTTGTAGGTGGTATTGTAGGTACACTTGACCCTGACTCATTTGTTGTAAACTGTACAAACTATGTCGATGTAACATATAACAACACTGCGAAGGCTGCAAAAGGTGTTGGCGGTGTAGCAGGATACCTTTATGCAGGAAGCTTAAATACCGGCACTGTGGTAAAAAATTGTACAAACTACGGCGAGGTTAAGTCTATTACAGGTGGTAAAGAGGCTGTTGTTGGCGGTATCACGGGTATCATCAACGACAACGGTGCAGGTGCCTGTGAGCTTAAATACTGTCAGAACTTCGGTGATGTGTACGGTGAAGGCATTAAGGTCGGCGGCATTGTCGGTTACCTTGCTCAGGCGGCCGCAGGCGGCGGTGCGGATGTTGCATACTGTGCAAATCACGGCGACGTAACTGCAACCAAGGGAACGCAGGCTCGTATGGGAGGTATCGTAGGATATGCAAATTCTGCAAGTGTTACAGACGGTAAAGAGCCTAACATCACATTCTGTGTTAACTACGGCAATGTGACAACAGATATCAGTTACGAAGCCGCAGGTGTGCTTGGATACAATGTTGGCGTAAATGTTGATAACTGTGTAAACCTCGGTGCGCTTACTGCTCTTGACAGTGCGACAACTACAAAGCCGATGGGCGGTGTAGTAGGAAAGACCTATACAGCAAAGACTGCTATCGTTTATGAAATCACTAACTGTTATACCACAAGCGGTGAGGTTATCCCAACTGTAGGATATGAAAAGCCGAATTATTTCACATTTACCGATTGCGCAACCGTAAGTGAAAGTGATATAATAAATAAGAACACCACGCTTACCTATGGCAATGACGGATATTGCGTAATTGAAAATGAACTTACGCTTTCTGCTTTTGCTCCGAAACATGTTCTCGGCGATATAAGCGGTGATGGAAATCTGACTATTATTGATGTTATCCGCACCTTGAAAATCGTTGTCAATGGTAGTGGTTATTCGCCTGTGGTGGATATGAACGCGGATAATACAGTAAATCTTCTTGATGTAATTGTGCTTTTAAAACTTCTTGCAAACTAAAAAGGAAAATATCATGGAAAACAGAATTAAACAACTACTTTCCCAAATGACTATTGAGGAGAAAATCTCCTTCTGCGCAGGCAGTGATGCATGGCATACCGAGTCGCTTGAGCGACTTGGTATCCCAAATATTATGATGAGCGACGGCCCTCACGGACTCCGCAAACGCGACAAAAACGAAAAGGGCGAGATGTATACCGTAAAGGCAACCTGTTTTCCCCCTGCCGCTGCAATGGCTAACTCTTGGGATCCGTCCCTCTCCGGCAAAGTAGGCGCAAATATCGGCAAGGAGTGCAGAGCAGAGCAGGTTTCGATTCTCCTTGGCCCCGGTATGAATATCAAAC
>SVRG01000049.1 GCA_015064965.1 Oscillospiraceae bacterium | reverse complement strand
ATGATTTGCAGGCGCGCAGGCAAACAGCAAAAGTGTGAGCAGTATGACGGCAAAAACTCTTTTCATTACAGTTCCTCGTTAAACTGGCTTTTGTAGCCTTCGCCGAAAATTTCAGTAGCGTTTGTGATGATCATAAATGCGGAGGGGTCGGTGTTTTTGACTATATCGCGGATTTTTGGAAAAGTCTGCTTTTTTGCGGCACAAAGTATTACCTTTTTCTCTTTGTTCAGATATGCGCCCTCACCGTGAAGCAGGGTAACACCGATATTGATTTTTGTTAATATCTCATTTGTAATTTCGCTGTGCTTGTCGCTTATTATATAGACAAGCTTTGCACCCTCACCGCCGTAAAGAACTTTGTCAAGGATAAAACTTGAAAGCGTCATAGCAATGGCAGAGTACACCGCAATTTCAAAATTGCCGAAAGCCAGAAGCGTAGCCGTAACAACCACTGCATTTACGATAAGCGACATTGCACCTGTGCGGATGTGGCGGTATTTCTGGCGAAGAAACTTTATGACGATATCGCTGCCTCCGGTGCATCCGCCTGCGCGGTACACAAGGCCGAGACCTATAGCATCAAGCACCGCTCCGCAAAGAGCCGGTACGATAAGGTCATCTGTCACGATGCCATAAGAAGCAGAAAGCGGCTCAAGCACGTTCATAAGCAATGACATAAAAGATGTTGCATAGACAGTAAGAGCAACAAATTTCTTGCCAAAGCGTAAAAGCGCAAGGATTAAAAGTGGTACATTCATTAAAAAAACTACAGTACCTGTTGAAACCGCGGGGAACAGATGGCTGATTATAACCGCAAAGCCGGTAATACCGCCCGGCGCGATTTTATATGGGTCATAGAAAAAAGCAACTGCAAAGGCAAAACAAGCAGCGCCGATTGTTGCAAGCAAAAAACTTTTTAAAAAGGCTTTTATTTTCATAAATTCTCCGATATAGGTTTTTATTTATAATTATACCACAAAACACTTACATTTTGATACAAAATGTGATAAAATAATAAAAATGAATTTTCAGGAGAAATACTATGTTTTGGACAGTTATTGCAATCATTACTGCGGTTATTCTGATAATACTTGCCTCAGTGTTGATTTTTGTGTGTAAAAAGCTTTTTGACTTTGCCCTTACAAGGGGAAATAAAATGGAACTCGGAGACGGTTTTAAGGAACAGTTAAAAGCGCACGAGGACGTTTGGGAAAAGGGAAAAGCGTTTTACGATACCCTTGAAAAAGAGGAAGTGTGGCTGAAAAGCTTTGACGGACTTAACCTTCACGGTACGCTTATAAAAAATGGGGACTGCAAAAAGCTGCTGATAGAGGCGCACGGTTATCGCTCATATCCCGAGCATGATTTCATTGCATCGCTTCCGTATTTTTATGAAAAGGGACTTAGCATTTTGTTTATTGACCAGCGTGCCCATGCAAAAAGCGAGGGTGAATACATAACCTTTGGCGTACACGAGCGTCTTGATTTGCGTGATTGGGTTTATTTTGCAATGGAAAAACTCGGAGAGGATATAGAGATCGTTTTGCACGGCATCTCAATGGGTGCATCCACCGTGCTTATGGCAAGTGAGCTTGACTTGCCCGAAAATGTCAAAGGCCTAATTGCGGATAGCGGATATACATCTCCATATGATATCTTTGTCAGAGTGCTTGAGCATTCATTCCATGCAAAGCCGTTTCCGATACTGAATATAGCAGATCTTATGGCGCAGACAAAGGCAAATTTCGGTTTCAAGGATGCATCGGCACTTGAAGCTATGGCTAATAACAAAATTCCCGTTTTGTTTGTCCATGGAGAGGATGACGATTTTGTTCCGATTGAGATGACAATGGCAAACTATGAGGTTTGCACAGCGGATAAATCCTATGTTTATGTGAAAGGAGCATTCCATGCTTGCGGATATCTTATTGACAGAGAATCCTGCGAAAGAGAACTTGATGCGTTTCTTGCAAAAACGCTCGAAATTTAACATTTACTTGCAAAAACTCCCGAATTTTTCTTAAAATTCGGGAGTTTTTGCAAGAATCGCGTTGACTTCTTGCAAAAGATTTGGTATAATTATTAGGTGTGCAAAAGCGCATATATTATCTATTGTATAAGTGAGTGCATTATGAGAAAAGATCTTATCAAAGAGATTGAGGAACTTATGCCTACTTTCTCTAAAGGACAAAAGACTATCGCAAATTATCTCATCAATAATTATGATAAAGCGGCATATCTCACCGCGTCAAAACTCGGCAAAGAGGTGGGCGTTTCAGAGTCTACCGTTGTTCGTTTTGCAATTGAACTCGGATTTGACGGATATCCCGGACTTCAGCATTCGCTCCAAGAGATTATACGTACCAGACTCACTACAAAGCAGCGCATGGTTGTTGCTGCAACGAGAATCGGTGACGGTGATATTTTACGAAGCGTATTTGAGTCGGATATAGACAATATCCGTCGCACTATGGATGAGATCAACCATGAGGATTTCAATGAAGCGGTGCGCAAGATTATCGCTGCAAAGAATATCTACATCATCGGTATGCGCTCCTCAAGTGCGCTTGCAAGCTTTTTGACACACTATTTCAGACTTATGTTTGACAATGTCCGCATGGTGCAGTCCACTAGCGGCAGCGAAGTTTTTGAGCAGATTTTGCGTATCGGCGAGGACGATGTTATGATTGCGATAAGTTTTCCGCGATATAGTGCAAGACTTATCAATGCTGTTGCTTATGCCAAGGAGCAGGGAACCAATATTGTCGCAGTAACGGATAGCACAATGTCGCCCGTTGCACCGTATGCAAATGAAACGCTTGTGTGCCGCAGTGATATGGCGTCCATAGTTGACTCATTTGTTGCGCCCTTGAGTTTGCTTAACGCTTTGGTAGTTGCAATAGCAAAGGAACTTCAGACCGAGCTCAGCGATGTGTTTGACAAGCTCGAACACATTTGGGATGAGTATAACACCTATGCAAAGGTGCACGACTGATGCGTATAGCTGTTATCGGTGCAGGCGCTGCCGGAATGATGGCGGCAGGGCGCGCTGCAGAGCTTGGCGGCAAAGTCACTCTTTTTGAAAAAAACAAATTCAGCGGTAAAAAGCTTCGCATAACCGGTAAAGGCAGATGCAACGTATGCAACGACTGCGATGTTAACACCGTTATCGAAAATATCCCCACAAACCCAAGATTTATGTATACCGCGCTTTCTTCTTTTGAGCCGAGCGATACAAAGGCATTCTTTGAGGAACTCGGTGTTCCGCTGAAAACCGAAAGAGGAAACAGGGTGTTTCCGCAGTCGGATAAAGCTGAGGATATTGTAAATGCACTTCGCGAGTATACAAAACGTCACGGTGTGCATTATGTAAATGAAGAAGTAAAAGCGATAAAACAAAATAAAAGTGTATTTGTTGTAGTTGCAGCAAGTGCGCGAGAGTTTGACCGTGTAATTGTGGCAACCGGCGGAGCGTCATATCCTTTAACCGGCTCCACCGGTGACGGTTATCGCTTCGCAAAGGATTTTGGCATAGAAGTAACTGCGCTTTCACCGTCTCTTGTACCGCTTGAAACGGTCGACCGTGAGCCGGCGGAAATGCAGGGACTTTCGCTTAAAAATACTGCACTTGAGATTATTGATAATACAAATAACAAATGCGTCTACCGTGATTTTGGAGAGATGATGTTCACCCATTACGGTGTGACAGGCCCAATGATTCTCAGTGCATCATCACATCTCGGCAGATTTGAGCGCGGGAGATACAAGATTTTGCTTGATTTGAAACCTGCACTTGACGAAAAAACGCTTGATGCGCGGATTCTTTCGGATTTTGCAAAATTTGCAAACCGCGATTTTACAAACAGCCTTTCTGCACTGCTTCCTCAAAAGATGATACCCGTTGTTGTAAAACGCAGCGGTATTGACCCTGAAAAAAAGGTAAACGCAATTACCAAAGAGGAACGGCGTGCACTTTTGAATGTTTTAAAGCATTTTGAACTCACAATAAAGCAGCCGCGACCGATAAATGAGGCTATAATAACATCGGGCGGCATATCGGTGAAAGAGCTTTCGCCCAAAACAATGGAATCAAAAAAAGTTCCGGGACTTTTCTTTTGCGGTGAGATAATAGATGTTGACGCATATACAGGTGGCTTTAATTTGCAAATTGCATTTTCAACGGCGCGGCTTGCCGCAGAAAATTCAATCTATTGAAAGGATTTGGATTATAATGATAGGAATAGCTATTGACGGACCGAGCGGTGCAGGTAAAAGCACTATTGCAAAGGCGCTTGCCAAGGAGTTTGGATACATTTATGTTGACACCGGTGCGATTTATCGCACTGTGGGGCTTTACATGTATAGAAACGGTATTTCAACCGAAGACACAGAGGGAATAGTAAACAATCTTTCTGCCGTCAAGGTGGAACTTAAATATGTTGACGGCGAGCAGAGGATGTTTCTGCTTGGAGAGGACGTAAGCGACCTTATCCGCACACCTCTCATTGCAAAATACGCATCCGTAGTTTCTGCAGTGCCCAAGGTACGCGAGTTTTTGTTTGATATGCAGCGTTCGCTTGCAAAAGAAAACAATGTAATAATGGATGGCAGAGATATCGGAACTGTTATTCTTCCCGATGCGGATGTTAAGATTTTTCTCACCGCGTCTGCAGAGGCGCGCGCAGAGCGCCGCGTTGCTCAGCTTGCTGAAAAAGGCGAGGTCGTCGGCTTTGATGAGATCCTTGCGTCAATTAAAGAACGTGATGAGAGAGATAGCGGACGCGATGTGGCTCCCTTAAAACCTGCAGACGATGCGATAACTCTTGACTCTTCTGATTTGACACTTGAGGAGAGCATTGCTGCGGCAAAGAATATAGTTAACGAAAAACTTTTGAAAAACAGTTGAGTATGAAGAAAAAAGATAAGAATAAAAACGGACTTTACCGCTTTTTAAAGGCTACTATAGGTCCGATTATTAAGTTTTGTATGCGCGTAAAAACCTTGGGTGCCGAAAACGAGCAAAAGGAAGGCGCGCTCATAGTATGTGCAAACCATACAGCGATGCTTGATGTGCTTTCTCTTGCGGTTTCTTTCAAGCGGCAGCTTCGTTTCCTTGCCAAAAGCGAGCTTTTTAAAATACCGCTTTTATCGGGACTTATCAGCGCGCTCGGCGCATTTGGAGTTGATCGAGGCAAGGGCGATATAGGTGCTATTAAAAAGACTCTTTCCATTCTCGAAGAGGAGAATATTGTTGCGATGTTTCCGCAGGGAACCCGCTATCGCGGCATAGACCCTGCAAAGACTGAGGTAAAAAGCGGCGTTGGAATGATGGTTTATCGTTCAAAGGCGGATGTTCAGCCTGTGTTTGTGCGTGTGAAGGATTATAAATACCGTTTTCTTCGCAAAAAGGAAGTTATTATCGGCAAGCCAATAAAATATGAAGAATTTGGATTTACCAACGGCGGCACCGAGGAGTACGAAAGAGCGGCAAGACTTGTATTTGACCGCATACTTGAACTTAGGCATGAGGGGCTTGACAAATGAGAGTGACAGTTGCAAAAGAAGCTGGATTTTGCTTTGGAGTAAAGCGAGCGACCGATTTTGTTGAGAAGGAACTTGGCGGAAAGTATGATATTTACATTCTCGGTCACCTTATTCACAACCGTATTTACAACGAGCATCTTGCAGCGCGTGGAGCAAAGATTACCACCGTTGAAGAGGTTGAGGACATTGCTAAAAACGGCAGGGAAGCACGTGTGATAATCCGCACCCACGGTATACCAAAGCACGAGGAGGAGTTTCTCCGCTCGATTGAAAAAAAGTATCCCAATATCCATATTGAGGATATGACCTGCCCGTTTGTAAAGAAGATACATAAAATCGCAGACGAGAATACAAGTGCCGATACCACTCTTGCGGTAATCGGTGACCCCAAGCACCCCGAAGTGCTCTCCATTTTGAGCTATGCAAAGGGTGAAAGTGTTGTTTTTGACAGTGAAGAAAGCCTTGAGAATTATGTAAAAGAGGAAAAGAATCCCGAAAAAGGCATAATTTTAGTGGCTCAGACCACTCAAAACACAAATCTTTGGAAAAAATGTGAGAAAAAATTCAAAAAAGTATATACAAACGCAATAATTTTTGATACAATATGTAGTGTTACTGAAAAAAGGCAGTCCGAGACAAAAGATCTCGCACTCCACAGCGACGGCATGATAGTGATAGGTGGCAAGCAGAGTTCAAATTCGCACAAGCTTTTCGAAATTGCTTCATCCGCATGTCAGAAATGTGCTTTCGTTGAAAAAGCCGACGAACTTGATAAATCATTTTTCGACGGCTGTATTACTATTGGTATTACTGCTGGGGCTTCCACTCCAAGCGGTATTATAGAGGAGGTATATAAAACCATGGCAGAACTTGAAAACTTTGAAGAATTACTTGAAGCTTCATTGAAAACTTTAAATACAGGAGATACCGTAGTCGGTACAGTTATGTCGGTTTCGAATAACGAAATCCGTCTTGACCTCGGCGCAAAAGCCACCGGCGTTATTACATACGACCAGATTACCGACGAACCCGGCGTGGACCTTAACACCATGTTTAAGGTTGGCGATCAGGTAGAGGGCTTCGTAATTAAGGTAAGCGACATTGACGGCATCGCCGTTCTTTCCAAGAAGCGCGTTGACTCCGACAAGAACTGGAAGTATATTGTCGAAGCAAAAGAGAACGATGCAGTTCTTGAGGGCAAGATCGTTGAAGCAGTTAAGGGCGGTGTGCTCATCAATCTTAACGGCGTTCGCGTATTTATCCCTGCATCTCTCACCGGTGTACCCAAGGGCGGTGACCTCACCACTTTGGTTGGTACAACTCAGAGAGTAAAGATCGTTGACATCAACGAGCAGCGCCACAAGGCATACGCTTCTATCCGTGCGGTACTCAATGAGGAACGCAAGGCTCGTGAAGAGGCATTCTGGGCAGCTGTAGAAGAGGGCAAGCACTATCAGGGTACAGTTAAGAACCTTGCTACCTACGGTGCATTTGTTGACCTTGGTGGCGTTGACGGTATGGTTCACAATTCTGAACTTTCCTGGAAGCACATCAAGCATCCTTCCCAGGTTGTTAAGGTTGGCGACGTTATCGACGTTTGGGTTAAGTCCTTTGATAAGGAAACCGGCAAGATTTCTCTCGGCTACAAGACCGATGATATGAACTCTTGGTTCGTATTCAAGAATAAGTATGCAGTAGGCGATGTTGCTACCGTTAAGATCGTAAGCTTCACTCCCTTCGGCGCATTTGCAGAAATCGTTCCCGGCACCGACGGTCTCATTCACATTTCTCAGATTTCCAAGACAAAGATTGCACAGCCTTCTGATGTTCTTGAAATCGGTCAGGAAGTTGAAGTTAAAATCATCGACATCAACGAGGAGAAGGAAAAGGTTAGCCTTTCCATCCGTGCTCTTATTGAAGAGGCTGAAGCTCCTGTTGTTGAAGAGGCTTCCGCTGAGGAAGCTGCTGCTGAGGAAGCTACTGCTGAAGAAGCTGCAACCGACGCAGAGTAATTTAAATAACAAAAAACTCGGACTTTTGTCCGAGTTTTTTTATCGTAAAAATATAAAGGGAATGCAAAAGCATTCCCTTTATATTTTTATTTGATTATTTCCTTCATTAATTTCAGCACGTCTATAAGCTCAAGCTTTCCGTTATTGTCAAAATCAGTAGCGGGAGCTCCCTTTTGATTTAGCATTGCACGGAGCGCAAGCAGTACATCGTTTATTGAGATATAGCCGTTATTGTCCACATCGCCGAGAATTCCGGTTGTAACCAGGATGCTTTCTCCTTTGGACAAATCAACCTCTGCGGTGATTTCGTATACATGGGAAATCGCAGAAGCACCGCTGTTGGCAAAGGGAAGTGCAGACTCGTCACGGAAAATCGGCGTAACAGTAGCAGTATTTTCGCCAACTGTAGCCGCACTGATGGGTGTTGCGGAGTGGATTCTGAGTGTAACATTACGTTTGGTATAATCGGTGTCAAAGTTGCCGCTTGCAGCGGAAATGTCAATCTTCCATGTGTCAGAAGCCAAGGATTTTACAGAAACTGTGGTGTTTCTGTACTTTCCGTCAAGATAGCCCTCGGTCTCACCGTCATCCTCGTAAAGAGTAAAGGATGTGTCGGATAAACCGTAGAGGTTTACGGAGAGATTCTGCCAGTTTGCGCCGTTCATCGGAGAGATAACTTCGCTTACAGGGATTGCAGCGCCTTCGCGTATAAATATGGGCATTTGATCGGTGTTACCCTTAACTGTAATGGTTTGGGGACCGGTTACTTTTTCACCGGTAAATGCGTTTTGCCATGTTCCGTCGGGTATAAACACTTCACGCTCGGAGATTCCGTAACCGTTTACCGGTTCACTTGCAAAGTAACAGATCGCCTTGCCGGAAAGCTCATAGTATTCAACCACGACATCGTAGGATTTTCCTGCTTTAAGCACGTCTGTATTGTTAAAATACGGGATTCCCTGACTTGATGCATAACCGTCCGACCAAAGCTTGCCGTCCACATAAACTCTTGCGCCGTCATCTGCAAATGTGCCGATGTAACAGTCATATGTGGGGGTAACGGTACCGGTAAAACGAGCCGCAAAGTAGTCGGTATTTATGCTTGAATGGGGAGAGTCCGTGTACCAATAGTAACCGATGTTTGGAACAATTTCACTGTAATCTGCGCTACCGGTGAAGTATTCGGACTTTGCCATGCCTTTTTCGGTATTGAAGTATTCTGCAAAAAGACCGGGCTTTCCATCGGGGGTTTTAAGCCAGCTTTCGGGAATTACGTCACGTCCGTCGCCTGTAGTGCTCCAGAAGGGTGCAACAAGGATATCCTTACCAATGAGATATTGCGAGTTGTCTTTTGCCTCTTCGTATTCGGGATAGTAGAAGTCAAGACGGCGCATAAGCGGCATGCCGGTGTCATAGTTCTCGCGTGCGAGCATGTAGTAGTATGGCATGAGGTGATAGCGCATATCGAGGTAGTTCTTGATTATTCTCTGCGCATCAGCGCCGTAACTCCACGGCAGATGCTCGTTTTTGGATGAGAGGGTGGAGTGAACTCTTATTGTAGGTGAAAAAGCACCGTATTGCATCCAACGGATGAAGTGGTTCTTGGAAATAGCGTCGTTGCACCAGAATCCGCCAAGGTCGCTTGACATATATGGGGAAGCGCCATTTGTGCCACCAAGCACCATGTTTTCGATTTCGCGTTTGAGCTGATCTGTGTGACCGTATATGTCACCGGTCCACTGAATGCTGTAGCGGTGACCGATAATAGAGGGGTTGCCCGTAATGTGACCGTGCTTTATCCAGTCAACATTGGAGAGGAGGAGCACACGTTCCGGATACTTGCCTTCAATTGTGTCGTTGTGGTACTTTTCCATAGTGTCATAGTAGAGCACCTGACCTATTGTAGAAAAGAGTACGTCGCTGTACGGAGATTTTATAGAGTAAGACCAGTTGCGGTCATACCACCAGCCGTCAAGCCCCATTTCCATAAGTGAAGAGATGCCGGCACATTGCCATTTAAGCTCTGCGGGAGTGGTGATGGTGAGAGATGTCTGATGAGTGTGGTCATTGAAGAGAACGAGCACGCCTGCTTTTTCGGCAGCTTCAAGGAATGCCGGCATATTCGGATAAAGCTCGTCATTGGTTACATAACCGGTTCCGTCACCGTCGTTGCCGTTAGCTGAGGTGTTTTTCCACTCGGTGTCAATTACAACCATGTCAAGCGGAATTTTCTCGGTGCGGTATTTTTCAATCATTGCAAGCTTTTCTTCAGCGGAATACTTTGTCCATTTTGAGTACCATGAGCCGAGTGTCTTGATATCCGACATCATGGTTTTACCGGTGAGTGTAACAAAGTCGTAGCGGAGTTTAATGCTGTCGCCGAGAGGAAGAAGGACATATACGTCGGAGTTTTCGGTGCGTGTCCAATCGCTGTTTTCGTCCTCGCTGCCTGCGTAAACGAGACCGCTATCGGCAGGAATAATGCCGTTGTCCATGATTACATATGCATCTGGGGTATCTGCGGGGGCGGGAAGGGAAGAATAAAATCCGCTTTTTGCAGTTTCAAAGTAACTGTAAAGACAGTTGTTGCTTTTGTCAAAAATCTTTACAGAAGCGGCTGTTGCATTTGTTTTAGGAATGTTTACAGTGAACTTTTCGGTAGAAAGGATTACTGTTTCACCGTCATTGTCTACGGTTACATTCGTTCCTTCAAAAACGCTGCGGTCCGGCACAACAAGTGTTGCCTTGTCAACAAAAGCGCCGTCTTTGCTTTCCTCAACGCGAACAATACTGTCGGAAAGTATCTGTACGCGAAGATTGCCGTCGGCATAAGTATAAACACCGCTTTGAGAAGCGTTTTTAGTTGTGGATTTTACGGTAAAACCGCAATTGTTACAAGTGTTTGACACTACAGTGCCCTCCGTATTGGTTGCAAATTTATGGGTTGTACATTCGGCTGCAGCTTTTGAAACGCCGCAAGCTGTGCAGACACCATCGTTGTATGTGTGCGCACCAAATTCATTTTCGCAGTAGTTTTTAAGCGTGCCTTCTCTGTCGCCATAGCCGGCGAACATAGAAGCATATGTAGCCACTGCGGATGCAGATGCATCGTTTACGTATATGTCGAGGTCTGAGATGCGTGTGCGTCCGTTATAATCCATATAGGTGCCGGTAAAATCAACCACGCCGTCTTTCAAAATGAGATTAGCGGAATAACTGTCAGAATCTGTGTGCTGACTTCCGAGAGAAAACTGCTTTGAAACCGAAAGGTTTCCTATAATATATATATTTGCAGTAACGTTTTTGGCATATGCCTTAGATCCGGATTCACCGGCAACGAAATAGTGGACGTGAACGTTGCCGCCGATTTCTATAGTGACTTTTCCTGTAGTTGTTGCAGTAACATTGCGGTCAAAACCAATGATTCCCCAATAAGTGCCGCTTTTTATTGTCAGATGCTTTTCACCTTCAAGATAGCCGTCCACAGTTGCACCGGGAATACATCCACCGTGAAGGTACAGCTTTGTACCAACCTGACCGCTAGCGGTTCCGCTTGAGTACATGGTGAGGTTTTCACCCATTGTAAGATGATGTCCGCGAGCTGTAAAGTTGATACCGCTCGTGTAGGCCCCTGAGGAGATTATCATATCTTTAAACTCAGTTTCGCCGCTCATGTGGTATTCATAAGGAGAAGCAAAAAGCAGAGTCGAGGAACTGTCGTTTCCTCGCAGAGTAATTTTACCGCTGTGTGCAGGCTCTACAAAAGCGGTTCGTGTTGTGTCGCCTTTGTTCAGCGGGACAGTGACCGTGCCGCAAAGCACGATTTCGCCTTCATTTCCAACTGCGGCGTACGCATCGGTCAGCGAGCCGAGCGGCTTTTGAACGCTAGAACCATCGCCTGTGCCTCCGTCGGAAACATAAACAGTTGCCGCCGATATTCCTAGTGCTAATACTGATACAGCCATAATACAAGCGGCAAGAAAAATCAAAAATTGTTTTTTCATACCTTATCTCCTTGTTGGATTATTGAAATTACAACTATAGTGTAGCAGAGAATTTTTAAAAATTCTATTGCATTTTGCTATGTTTATTTGTTATAATGCTAACGAAGAGGTGATTTGGTGAAGCCTTATTTTATACATTTTAATATAGATCCAACAAGTGCAATGCCGCATATAAGCCCGCTTATGGGCGGCAGACAACAGTGCCCGCCGGGATATACTTACGGCCCGGTAATGCGTCAGTATTATATTATCGAATATGTGCTGTCGGGCAAGGGTGAATATACTGTAAGCGGAGATGCTTTCGAGGTGAGTAGTGGTGAAGCGTTTATAATTAAGCCGTATGAAGTTCATATTTTGAGTGCGGATAAAGAAGAACCGTGGGAATATGTATGGATCGGTTTTTCAACGGATCTCACTTTGCCCAACCAATTCAAAGAAAACTATGTGATAGACGCCTCTGCCATAAGTGAAGAGTTTATGCGACTTTCATCTGCCGGGGGCGAAAAACTTTCGAGTGCGGAGTACTCAACGATTGTTTTTTCGATGTTTTCAAAGCTCTATGCTTCAGAGAATTTTGAGGAAGATGAGTCCCGAAAGCCGATGGATGTTGCCGAGGCCATTATTAAAAAGGAATTTGCAACTATTACGGTAAAAGAACTTGCGGAGAGACTGTTTTTAGACCGCTCGTATTTCGGTGCACAGTTTAAAAAGCATACTGGAAAAACTCCAAAAGAATATATTGATGAATGCCGGATGTCCAGTGCAACTAAGCTCATGCATGAACTAGGTTACACTGTAACGCAGGCTGCATCGGCGGTGGGATACAGTGATGTAATGGCTTTTTCAAAAATGTTTAAAAGGCATTACGGAAAGTCACCCAGGGAGTTTTTAAAGACGAAAGAAAACACGATATGCAGAAGTACATTTCATTTGAAATAGAAAAAAGTACATTTCGTATGAAATGTACTTTTTTGTTCAGTTTTCAAATCTTGAAGATAGTATGCTTTTCATCAAGTCTTTGTACCTTATTGGGGTATTAAAATCTTCTGCAGGGAATTTTGCCGTTACAACGCCGCTTACAACGTCATACTCGACTTCTGCGCCAAGCATTTGTGCAATGGCTGCAAGTGATATAATTCTGCTTGCATTGTCTGAAAAGAAGATATCGCTTTCACAAATATCTTCTTTTTCCTCAGGTTCGTCTTTAACAAATTCAGAAACCACGAGGTTGTCAAACGAAGTGGACCAAAGATTTATCATGCCGCCATATATCATTGATGACATGCGAAAGCCGAAAGAACCGCTTGTGTATTCACTGTTAACTTCGGTGTGCTCCCACAAAACCTTTTTAGTTGTAAGGTCACTTACAATATAATTAATGTTGTTTTCAAATAGTATCACACGTAAATGCAGGTTCATACCGGGCGCTGTTACGTCATTGCTCACTTTCAAATTGCCCGCCCAACCGCCGTTACGGTCGGCAATACCGATAGCGCCTTTCGTACCCGAGAAAGAGATAAATGCAAAATACCCGGCAAAACCGTTTGATCCCGAAGTAATGTGATTCAGATCGGAGCGCACAATTACACCTGCTTGAGAGCGCACATTATACATGTCCACATCGATGATGTAGTTTGAAAGGGAAGTGAGTTTGTCATCGCCTTTGTATATTATAAATGAGTGGTTATTTGTACCTGATGTAAGATAAAGTCTGCCACTATTTACTTTCCATTTTCCTCCGAACTGCGAAAAATCGTTGAGTGCTGAACCGTTGTCAAATGTGTTGCGATAAACTTCGGTAACGTTTGCTAAATCAAACTCTTTTGCGCTTACCGAAAAAATAAATGCTGATACGATGATGGAAATTAAAACAAGAGCAAGTGCTTTTTTCATGGTGAGTTCCTCCGTTGAAAAGTATCTACATTTGTAGTATACATCAATTATATACAAATGTCAATCAGATGATGAAAAATATTTATTAAAAATTTTCAAAAAATGTGTTGACAAAACAAAAATACCATGCTATAATAACAAAGTCGCGTGAGACAAGCATTCACGCTGGTGTAGCTCAGCTGGTAGAGCAGCTGATTTGTAATCAGCAGGTCGGGGGTTCGAGTCCGTCCACCAGCTCCACCTCTTTGAGGTACAAATTAAATAAGGGAGCGTTCCCGAGCGGCCAAAGGGGGCAGACTGTAAATCTGTTGTCACTGACTTCGGTGGTCCGAATCCACCCGCTCCCACCAAACAAAAAACCACCCAATAGGGTGGTTTTTTGTTTGTGCAAGCGGTTTGACGTGGATTCGGAAGGGCGGCGCATGCCGTAGGCGCGACAAAACGTGCCGGTGGCACGTTTTAAGCCCGTTGGGCTTTATGAGTGTTTGCACTATGGTAAAAAGCGAAGAAACGCTTGCGTGCAAGCGTTTTTACTATTAACTAAAAACCACCCAATAGGGTGGTTTTTTGTTTGTGTAAGCGGTTAATTGCATTTTTCAAAATATTTTGATATAATATTATCACTATCGGAGGTGTTGATATGCAGTTAAAAGGTAAAAACATATTCTTTTTAGGCTCGTCTGTAACGTACGGTTCGGCTTCGGGTGGAATTTCATTTGCCGAAATGTTGGCAAAGCAATACGAATTCAATTATATAAAAGAAGCAGTGTCCGGCACCACCTTGGTGGACATCGGAGAAAATTCATACGTGTCGCGATTAAAAAAGCGTGGCACTGATTTTAAAATT
>SVRG01000048.1 GCA_015064965.1 Oscillospiraceae bacterium | reverse complement strand
AACATATTATATCTTTGTTGGCGGTAACTGGCGTATGAGTGCAGACTGCGCATTCGGTACATACTCCGGCAACATGACACTCAACATCGGTAAGGGTGCTACCATCAAGGCAAATGGCTATAACGGTATCGGCGGTCAGAACTACCTTAAGGGCACTGTAACTGCCAATATAGGCTCATGGCCCTCCGGTCAGCTTTGCCGTGACTATCCGAGAATAGGTGTGCAAAACGCTATCAATGTTTTTGACGAAAGTAATAATACCGGTACTACCGTAATGAACTTCGGTGAAGGTGTAAATGCAAAGCCTATTATTACCGGCGATTTTGACGGTGACGATAAGGTTACATTTTCTGACGCAATGCTTCTTATTAAACTTGCGGTTAATCACGATGACGGCTCAGAAATCCATGATTTCTATAGCTACAGGAGCATTTCACTCGTGAATGTTATAAGAGCAATGAAAAAGTTAATTAAATAAAAAAATAGCAACGCATTTCTGCGTTGCTATTTTTTATAATATCATAGACAATAAACCAATGCGGCAATTCTTTTTGCCGACTCTGCTAAAGAATTCAGCATTATATACTCGTTCAATGAATGGATTTCTCCGCCTTCTGTTCCGAGATTGTCCACGCAGGGAATACCGCATTCGGTTATATATGCTGCATCCGAGCCGCTCGGGCAGGCGCGTGCGATAAGTCTGGGAAGTCCGTTTTCTTTGTAAATATCGTTCATGCGACCAAGTAGGGAAACGTTCTTTTCGCTAAGTACCATTGCAGGGCGAAAACTTATTTCTTCCAAAACGCAGGAGCATCCATTTACAGTAATGTTTTCAGCTACTTCGCAAACCTTCTGCTTTGCAAATTCAAGTTCTTCTTGGGTGGAAAAACGGATATCCACATCGAAATAACAGTTTTCAGGTACTGTATTAACGGTAGTTCCGCCGTGGATCACGCCGCAGTTGCAGGTTAAACCGGCTGCGTTTTTCATTTTTTCAAGTTCAATGATTTTATATGCAGCTTCTGCAATTGCATTTGCAGCTTCTGGGCAACGTGATGAGTGTAAAGCCTTACCGTGGATTGAAAAACGGTATCTTATTATTCCTTTACGCTCTAAAACGGCAGTGTTTCCCTTGATGCCTTCCAAATTTAAAAAAGCAGCTGAACCTTTTGCCTTGTCGCAAATGTAGTTTATTGTGGCTTTTTTGCTTGTGGCACTGCTGTTTTCCTCGTCAGATTGAAGTAACAGTTGTATGGGGCGGCTATCAAAGTTGCATTTTTCAAGCGCGTCCATTGCCATGAATGCAGCTACAGCGCCGCCTTTGCAGTCCATTACGCCGGGGCCGTACATTTTGCTTTCATCACGTTTTACAGCCGGACTGCCAAATGCACCTAATGGATGAACAGTATCCATGTGAGCAGAAAGACTGATTGTTTCACCTTTAGCATCCGGATTTAGTGTAATGCAGACGACATTTCCGGATATGGCTTGTTTAAATACCTCGGTTTTCCAACCGCGCTTTTCTGCCATTTTCAAAAAGTATTCGCCGACAGCGTCCACACCCTTTTTATAATTGGTGGGGCTTTCTATATTACAAACATCTTCTAAAATATCAAGATAGATGTTGTTTAATTCTTCAATTGTTTCAAATAATTGCTTGCATTTCATAAATATAACACCTCTTTGGTATTATAGCTTATTGCTATAGTATTTGCAAGTCAAAGTATATAATTGTTTAAGATTTTGATATGTATTCTTGCGGGGACATTCCTGTTAGCTTTTTAAAATTCTGATAAAACGATTGCATGTTTGAAAAACCGGTCTTCTCGGCGATTTCAGCGGTGGGATATTTGCCGAGCATAGATATCGCCTTATTGATACGGACTATGCTTAAATACGTGTTGAAACTGCATTTAAAACTTTGGTTAAACAGAGAAGAGAAGTAACAGGGATTGTATCCAAGTGCTTTTGAAACGGATTTTGAGGTCAGCTTTTCTTTATGGTGATTTTCAATATAGATCAAAACCTCGGCAGAAAAATCTGTTTTTGCTTTTTCTCCGGTTTTAATCAGTGGAAGGGTTTTTATACACATTGCCAGGATATAGGTATAAAGACTTTGTTTTAATAACGGCATTTCGCAGTTTTCAAGCATACACATATGGCTATAAATATCTGCCGCGATATCTTTGTTATTTATAACAAGCTTTTCAATTGTTTTGTCAGCAAGTTCTTTGTCGAAAATATCGCTATATGCAACAGGCATCACCACACACAAAGATTTGTGAGTTTTAATTGCAGGATACATGTGCGGTACAAGGGGCGGAACAAAAAGCAGCTCGCCCTCTTCAAGAGTAAGTTCTTCGCCACGGATAATGATGGGCTTTGGGGTATTGATACAGTATATAAGCTCTATGGCTCTGTGAAAGTGCAGATTTGAAAGGCATCTGCCAAAGCGGAAGTATTCTTCATTATCTCTGTGCATCTGATATACCATAATTCTCACCTCAAGCATATTGTAAACGAAAACTTTTTTAATTTCAAGGCTGTTTTAAAGTAAAAATAAAATAATTATCTAAATGTTTTTTACAAAATGTTAAAACTTGTTTATTTTCGCAGTACTGTATGCGTGATAATATAAAAATAAGAGAACTATGCAGGAGGTACATTATGTCAATTTTCGATACTTCTATTTTTAAAATTAATCCCAAAGCAGACGAGCGTTTTGTTGTTAAGGGTGAAAAATACCGTTTTACAGTATTGACTGAACAGATTTTGCGTCTTGAATACAGTCCAAGCGGTGTTTTTGAGGACAGGGCAACACGACTTGCCTTCAACCGAGCTTTTGCCGAGCCGGAATATGAGAGTTATTTTGAAGACGGATTTTTGCACATTGTTACAAAATATTTGCATCTTACCTATGACGAAAAGCCATTTTCCAAAACCGGACTTCAGATTTCGGTCAAAGCCACCGAACGCTACCAGGCACAGTATTGGTTTTATGGAAGAGAGCTTCCGCATAATTACGGAGGTACGGTACGTACCCTTGACGGAGTAAACGGTGCTATTCCACTCCCCGATGGACTTATTTCAAGGGCAAGAGCGTTCAGCTTGCTGGACGACAGTGAAACTATCGCAATCAGTGAAGACGGCTGGCCGGTACCTGTTTTGGAAAAGGGAAGAATAGACCTTTATTTCTTCGGTAATTCACAATCGCCAGAAGCTTGTATAAAGGATTTTTATAAACTATCCGCTCCTGTTCCGCTGCTTCCAAGATTTGCACTTGGTAACTGGTGGAGCCGTTATTACAAATACACTGCTGAAGAATATCTTGAACTTATGGATGAGTTTAAAGAGAAAAACATCCCATTAGCAGTAGGTATTGTAGATATGGATTGGCATATCACAAAAGCGGCGGACGGCGTCAGAAAATGGACAGGATATACGTGGAATGAGGCACTTTTTCCAAATTACAAAGAATTCCTTTCTGATTTACATAAGCGCGGCATAAAAACTGCGCTAAATCTTCATCCAAGGGAGGGAATCCTTTCGGACGAAGTACAGTATGAAGATATGTGCGATGCACTCGGCAGAGAGCCGAATGGCAAGCCGGTTGAATTTGACGTTTCAGACCGTCAGTTTATGCAGAAGTATTTTGAAAGGGTTCTGCACCCATACGAAAATGACGGAGTTGACTTTTGGTGGATAGACTGGCAACAACCCGGCGGTTTTAAAACTGAAGGATATGACGCGCTCTGGATGCTCAATCATTGCCATTATCTTGATGGTACGAGGGACGGCAAGCGTTCGCTTAATTTTTCACGTTATGCCGAGGTCGGTTCGCACCGTTATCCTATAGGATTTTCCGGCGACACAGTAATTTCATGGGAAAGCTTGCAGTTTCAGCCCTATTTTACTGCAACCGCCTCAAATGTCGGTTTTTCATGGTGGAGTCACGATATAGGCGGATTTAAACCGGGAATCAGAGATGCAGAGCTTTATACACGCTGGGTACAGCTTGGCGTTTTTTCTCCGATAATGCGTCTTCATTCAACACCGCATCAGTTCGTTTCTAAAGAGCCATGGAAATGGGGCGATGAAGCGCTCGGTATAGTTGGTGATTTCATGCGGCTCCGTCACCGTCTCATACCATATGTTTTTACGATGATGTATCGCAATCACGAAGAAGGTATACCGCTTGTACGCCCGATGTATCACACACATCCGCTTGCCGGAGAAGCGACAGAACTTAAAAATGAGTATTGGTTTGGCTCATCGCTGATTTGCGCGCCGATAACAGCGAAGCGCGATGTGACAAGTGGACTTTCCGAGGTTGATGTGTGGCTTCCTGAAGGAACATATATTGATTTCTTTAACGGCAGGGCATATAGCGGAAACAAGAAGTTTAAGGCATATCGCAAACTCGATACATTTCCGCTGTTTGCAAAAGCGGGCTCAATAATTCCGCTTGCAAATGATGGGGTGAAAAACGGCACCGACAACCCGGAGAAAATAGAACTCCGTGTATTTGGCGGCGCTGACGGCGCATTTACAATGATTGAGGATAACGGTAAGACAAAGGATAAGAACATTGTTTGCCGTACCGGCTACACATTTACTTTCGGTGAAGAATCAGAGCTTGTTATTTGTGCGCCGAATGCTACTGAGGATATACCCAAAAAGCGCGAATACACTGTGTCATTTGTCGCATTTGAGCATCCCGAAAAAGTACTTCTTGACGGAGATGAACTTGGTTTTGAATATGATGCAAAAACTCACACGGTAGTTACTGCGCCATTTGTTGTAAATGAAAACTCTACTGTTGCCGTAACTGTTAAAACCAGTGGCAAACTTCCTGAAAACGAGGTAAAAGAAACTGTTTTTGAACTTCTTTCAAGCGTATACGGCTTGCCCGCCATGTCGCTTGAAGCCTTAAATCGCATTGTAAATAAAAAAGACAATGCTGCTTCGCGTGCAATAGAAGTTAATACTGTTGCCAAGAATGAATATCTCAAAGGCGCACTTGTTGAAATTCTATCTGCATATTAAAGGAGAATTACTATGAAAAAAGTATTAGCATTTTTTATACTGTTTGCGCTCTTTATTTTTTCTGCTACTGCGGTCGAGCTTGACAGTAGCATTGATTCGGCAGAAGAATTACTTTTGCTTATGAACACTCCGTCTGCGTGGAGCGGCGACTATACTTTGTCTGCCGATATAGACCTTGAATCCTGCGCCGGTCAGACCGCCATCGGAACTGCTCAAACTCCGTTTTCGGGCAGTTTTGACGGCAAAGGTCACAGCATTAAAGGGATAAAGTTGGAAAACTCCACATTGCCCGCATTCGGACTTTTTGGATATGTGGATGCGGCAACTATTAAAAACTTTACTACATACGGCGCAGTTTCTTCAACAGAGGCTTCAGGCTCCGGAGTTGACACTGCGGGTACCGGTTCTATCGTGGGTTGCGCATGGGGAAAGACCACACTTGAAAATCTCACTAACTATTGTACTGTTAGCGGTGTAAACAAAGTTGGCGGAATAGTTGGCGGTGTGCATTCCAATTCATCCACCGGCGATCAGACAAAGGTTGTACGCAATCTTAAAAATTACGGTAATGTCAGCGGGCAAACAATGGTTGGCGGTATCGTGGCAAGAGCTATTTCTTCTTCACAGGACATTGCTATCACCTACGAGAATCTCTATAATGCAGGCGATATTAATATCACTGTTGCATCAGGCAATTATTATGGCGGTATTGTTGCGCTTGTATCTTCCAATGCTTCGCCGGTACGTTTCGTAAATTGCCAGAATGACGGCGATATGACAACTCCCGGGCGTACAGGCGGTATCGTCGGCTTTATCCGTAATTATTCTACAAATGCAGAAAAACTTATATTCAAAAACTGTATAAACAACGGTAGCATTACAGCCAGCGGGGGCTATGTCGGCGGTATAATGTCATACTGCGGCAACAGCGGTACAACTGCATATAGGGGAACATTTGAGAATTGCTACAGTGCGGGTAAGATAGTTGCAAGTGCAACAAATTATATTGAGCCTATAGGTGCTGTTATCCGTAACTGTGAGGTAATTGATTGTTTCTACGCAAGCGGTGTAGGAGGTGCTGCAACACACGGTATTCTTGTCACTGAAGAAGCTGACCTTGCATCAAGACTTACAACCGGCGAAGGTTGGATAATCAGAGACGGTGTTCCGGAACTCGCAGAGTATCATACCCACGTGCTTGGCGAGTATGTTTCAACAAACTCTGACGGCCATTACAAGACTTGCTATTGCGGATATGAAACCGCAAAAGAAGAACATGATTTTGAAGACACTATTTGTACAGTGTGCGGTGCCTCGTCATGTAAACATGATGGCGGCAAAACTTTCAAAAGTACAAAAATAGCAGCAACCTGTATCGCGGGCGGTACAGATATATACACCTGCGATAAATGTGGGTATGATTTCGAGGTCGCAAGTGAAAAAGACAAGGGCAATCATGACGGAAGCATTGTGCTTTCGGCAACTGCCGTTTCGGGCAAAGCAAGCTATGTTTGCTCCGGTTGCGGATATCTTTATCTCTCACGCAGTGAAAATGATGTATACGTTTCTGTAAACGGAGTATCTGACTTTACAGTGGATAATATTGCTACCGTCGGCAGCATCAACACTCCTTTTGCAAACTTTACCGATGCAATGATGCATGCTGCAGCAATTGCAAGCAAGGGTATAACCGTTAATATTCACGTTGTTGACACAGCGAGCGTTCCTGCCGGCTATGTATCTCCCGAATATGACGGAAGTATCGTGATAAGCGGAGGCGTTTTGCATACCGCAAATCAGTTCTCACTCGGTGGTGCTTTGACTGTTGAAAATATTAAAATTACCCCTTCAAAATCAACTGTTTTTGAGGCGCGGGGTAACAAGATCGTAATGGGTGAGGGCATCATCATGGGCAACACTACAGCAATGTATGTTGTCGGCGGATGGGATTCTCATTTTTCATCCACAGGAGATGTACCGTCAAACGGTTACTATACCGATGTAACCGTTCGTTCCGGTAAATATAGTTATGTCAGCGGCGGTAACAGAGATATGAAAGCTGAATACCGCGGCGAAATTAATCTTACTGCAGGCGCAACCGCCACAAGCGATACGCTCACTGTTACAAAGATTCTTTGTACTGCATCGCTTGGCGATGACTATGCAACAGAGGCAAAACTCACACTCACAATTGACGGCAGTATCGACTTTGCCGGTACGGGCGTTTTGTATGTATTAAGCGGTTCGCAAAGGGGCGAGAGAAGTAATTTCGATGCAGACATATTCCTGAAAGGCAAAATTTCAAACTATATCGGCGTGAGATATCACGGCAGATATACTGCTGATTTGTATGTTGATACAAGTATTGACGGAATTGATAAAACCGTTTATGACATTATGCAGGGTGAGGCAAAACTTTACCCGATAGGCAATTATGAAGTTCCCGATGTAAAGGATACCGCTGCAGAATTTGGCGAAAAGGGAATCCACTCCTTCACCTTTGGCGATGTGCGTCTCACAGTGCTTTCGGATACCGTAGTGCGAGTTGAAGAAAACCTCGGAGAGGGATTTGTGGATAAGGCGACGCTTACCGTTCCAAACCGTGAAAAGTTTGGCGGTGCATGTGTTGCAAGCGGCACCGATGGCGATACGGCAATTATCAAAACTGCTGAACTTATTATCAATCTTCCCAAAGAAAACGCAAGTGCCGACGATGTGAAAATCTTTGACAAAGACGGAAGTGTTTTGTTTGATTTTTATAATTCCTATATGCACGGCTTTTATTCGTCACTTCCTGAGCCTGCAAACACCCCGGATGTATATGTGCTAGTTGATAACGGCATAATTCCTGCAGGTGCCATGGTATATAGCGGAAATGAAGAAAAGGACAGCGGCTGGACAGTCAGCGAAAATATTGACTATTATGTAGTTGCAACAAATGGCGACAGTGCTAAGCTTCGCCGAGATTTTGTAACTCTTACCGGAAGTACTTCAATGTCGGATATCAAATTCTATGGCTCGTGGTATTCACGCTGGTCAAAATTCACCGCTGAAGAAAAGCTGGCAATGATTAAAGAATACCGCGACCGTGGTATTCCGCTGGATGTAATCATAATTGACACTGAGTGGCGCTCTAACGCCGACGGAACAGGTTATGAAACCAACTCCGAGCTCTATCCGGATATGGAGGGATTTCTTGCAGATGCAGAAGAAGCAGGTGTTTATGTTCTTTTCAACGACCATACGCATAACACGTCAAGCACGATCCTGACTCCTGCTGAATTTAAATGGCAGTGTGCAAACATAAAACTGCTTATGGAGATGGGACTTGACGGATGGTGGTATGACCGCAACTGGTCATATACTATAAAGTCGCCTTATACAAATGTGCTTTATTCAACGCTTGGTCAAGTGCTTTATAATGATACTATGGCTGACTACCATAACGGCGCAAAGCGTGTGCTTATGCTCACCAATGCCGATTGGCTTCGCCACGGATTTATCGAGGGTGCCCCCTCGGTAATCGGTCACAGATATGGTATGCAGTGGTCGGGCGATATCTACGGCGATTCTCTCCAACTTGGCAGAGAAATAGAAAACACTGTAGTTTCAGGAGTAGTCGGCGGCAGCCCATATATTTCGGCAGACCTTGGCGGCTTTAGAAACAACGATACCGTTTCCGAAAACGCATTTATCCGTTGGATGCAGTTTGGTGCATTTGCATCGGCGCTCCGGGTGCATTCGGATATAAATCCTAAAAACCCGCATTATCCGTGGAGTTATACCGATGTGGCGGAGACTATAGTACGCAATTACTTTAATATGCGTTATCACCTCATGCCTTACACTTATGCGCTCGCATATGAGAACTACGAAAGCGGTATGCCGCTTATCCGCAGACTTGATTTCCACTATCCTGAATATGAAGAGTCAAAGGATAATACACAGTATCTTCTCGGCAGGGATATCCTTGTTGCACCGTATAACGGAAATGCAGGAGACGGTACTAAAATTGTTCCGTCAACATGGCTAAAGAACTCTAAAGGCGAAAGCGGACTTGATGCCGCATACTATGATGTAGAAGGCATAGCAAAGGATAAGTATTTTGACGGTATTCCTGCATATACCGAAACAGTTGCTGAAATCAATAATTTCTGGGATCAGTGGGGACCTAACGGCGTTGGCACAGATCACTTTGCAGCACGCTATACAGGTACCATTACACCTGAAATCGACTGTTATATCGGACTTGTTGTGGATGACGGCGGCAGAATTTACATCAACGGCGAACTTTGGTCAGGTACATGGTCAAACAAGTTTGCCGATGCAGAAGTAAATACCGAAAAACATCTTAAAGCAGGCGAAACCTACGATGTTGTGGTTGAGTATTATGAAGCATCAGCAAAGGCGCAGCTTTACTTTGTATATGATGAGGTAACAGAGTCGGATGAGTCCACACGAAGCGTATTCATACCGGACGGCGAATGGATTGATGTGTTTACAGGCGAAGTTATAGCAGGACCTAAAACAATATCCGTTACGAAGGATGTATATTCTTCGCCGATTTACGTTCGCAAAGGAGCGGTAATTCTCACCGCGGCAGTCGCATCCCCTTTGACAAATGCGGATTGGCAGAATGTTTCTATCAATCTCTACGGACTTGGAGAGGGAAGTGCAACTATTTACGAGGATGACGGCGTGTCCGAAGGCTATCTTGACGGCGATTGCAGAAGTACGGATATATCCGCGTCCACTGTGGGCGAAATTACCACCGTTACGATATCAGCGGTAATCGGGGGCTTTGAAACTGATTACAGCGAAAGAAATGTAACTGTTCGCGTTCATTCTGATACGCCCATTAAAAGCGCACTTGTAAACGGTAAAACTGCTACAGTAACCAAGGTGGAAAAAGACGCAGCGGCAGTTCCTTTTGCCGATAGCGGTGCTGCACCCTTGAGCGATGTTTATGAAATAAGCTTTGTTGCATCGCTTGCAGATGAGCACACAGTGCTTGTTTCTACATCCGAAGAAACTCTCAAGCCCACTGAGGTTGAAGGGGATGTAAACTGTGACGGCATTATTACAATTGCCGATGTTCTTGCTATTATCAAGGCGGTGCTTAATAATCAGAAAGTTCCGAAGGCTGACCTTAACGGTGATGGAATAATCGACCTTGTTGATGTAATAAAAGTAATGAAATTAGCGTCAAAATAACAAAAAGCACCGACTCATAGAGTTGAAAAAGCATCATTTCACTTGTGATAAACTCAATTTTTAATTGGTAGCAAAGCTTGCCCATACGGCTCTTTTGTTAAATTCACGTTTTCCGTGATATTGAATGTGTGAGAACGCACAAATTGATAGGGAATAGAGAGGAACACTGCCGCTTAAGTTGAAAACCTTATAAATATATGATATACTATATCTTATAGACAAGAATCATGAGAATATGATAGGAACACCGTAAAGGGGTATAGTTATGAAGAATATTTTTTGCATAGCATTTTGGGTAATGCTTGTCTCGCTTTTGTGCGTGGCAGCATTTGCTACTAATGCTACAGAGGATGACTACACGTATGTTTATGTTAATTCCGAAACAGGAAATGACATTTCCGGTAACGGCGACTCTCCGCAAAGTCCGCTTAAAACATGGACATGGGGCGTAAATTACGGCAAGAACAAGAGAATTGGTACGCTTGTTGTAGTTTTCACAAATGAGTATCATTTCAACACCTCGCCGACTGAAGCAGCACATGATTATCCTATTATTTTCACAACCAATGACGGCGAAACCGATTATGCCAAGAAAAACGGCGCAAAACTTGTTTTTGGCTCTGCGCTTCGCTATTATTTAAACGGTGACACGACGTTTGAAAATATAACGATTGAGTATTCAAAGTCACTTAATATTATTGCTCAGTATAATCCTATCAGAATGGGCAAGGGTGTTAAAACGCGCAATCTCACAAGTGAAGAAAGCCAGCTTCTGGTGCTTGGCGGCTATCAGGCACCCAAAGCAGATGCCGATGTTACAAAGGATTCTCATGTTATAATTGAAGACGGTGACTATTATATCGTAGCCGGCGGCACAAGAGATTCCTTCGACAAAACACCGCTTTATTTCACAGGTACGCACTACATGACAATAAACGGCGGCAGAATTGCAAATCTCTTTGGCGGCTCTGTGAGATATCAGTACAGCACAAGCGCAGATATTACAGTAAACGGCGGATATATTGAAGATTGCAACATAGCCGGCGACCTTTCACGTAGGCTCAATGGAGATGCAAGCGCCACATTTAACGGTGGTGAGATTAAAAATCTCAATGTAAATAATATTATCGGTACCGGCAAGATTACAGTTAACGGCACTAAAATCGGCTCAATGTCGGTTTGGTATGCAAACGATGAGGTTTCGACTCTTAATGAAAGAACAAACAAGCCGCTTTACCTCTATTACAATGCAAATTACTATACAGAAGAAGAGATCGAAGCATTTAAGATCGGCTTTGACTATACCGAAAACATAGCAAGCGTATATGTAAAAATGGGTGCAAACGGCAGCGGTAATACAGAGGATGACCCTGCAAGTTTTGCAGATGCATTTGAATCTGCGGCAAAATCGGGAAGCACCGTTGTGCTTTTGAATAATATTACTGTCGATACTTTTGTTGAGCCGTTTCACTCGGAAAAAGTACTTATTACAGGTAAATCTCTTACAGTAAACGGTATATACACTCTTTCCGGTAAAACCGAATTTAAGAATACTACATTAGGCGGAAGCGGCACTTTCAACGCAGATAACGGCGTTCTTGAAACCGCAAATGATGTAAAGACTGACAAAAAACTGAACATCACAGGCTCTGCAATTCTTCATTGCGGCTCGGTGGAGAGCATTACCAATGCAAAGAATGTCATTGTTGACGGCGCAAATGTAGAAACAATTGTCGGCGGAAATGCCACAGTAATCGAAATTAACGGCGGTAGCGTAAATACCGTAAAATCAAGTGAAAACGGCAGCGAATTCTTTGATATCACCGTAAATGGCGGTAATGTTGAAAAGGTTATATTTAACAACATTTCAAAGTCACTTGTTCTAAGACTGCTTGGCGGCAAGGTTGGGGCTTTTGAGAATAGCGGTACAAATGTGCGCGGTAAGGCTACTCTTGGTAACGGTATTACCGTAGAAGTACTTGGCAGTGCAAAAGATAACTTTGATATTTCTACCGATAAAGTCTATTTTATCCGAGACGGTGGCACAGGAAACGGCGGCACTTTTGCAAGTGCAGGCGATTCCTTTGACAATGCATATAACGCACTTGGTAATGAGGGCGGCACTATAGTTGTTTGCGGAAAAGTTACTATCACGGCGGCAGTTCTTGGTTATAATCACAAGCATGAAGGAAAGGTTACTGTAACCTCCCTCTATGACGGTGTTGACTATAGAAAAGAAAACGGCGCCAAAATTATACAAAAGAACAATTACCACTGCGGCGGAGAAACCGAATTTAATAACATTTATATTACTTCCGAAGCAAAGTATAAGGCAATTGCCGGTGAGTACCACAAGCTTGTTATTGGCGAAGGAATAGTATGTGACAGAGTTGACGGTCAGACATATCCTGTGGTGCTTGGCGGCGGTATTGGCGACGCAAGCGGCAAAACTACCGATGTAACCATTCAAAGCGGTATGTGGGGAAGGATTCGCGGCGGTGCTTCAGGTAATGCAACCAATTGCACGGTAAACTTAAGAATTGAGGGCGGCGAGTTTTATGATGCTATGGTGCTGGGTAGCACCTCCGCTCACACAGGAGATATAAATGCAACTTTCACGGGCGGTACAATGTACGCCTCTGTGGTATGCGCCAATATTACCAAAGAGGAGCAGGTGTTTGACAGCAAAGTAAACCTGAATATTGCAGGCGGTACATTCTATAACAAACTTCTTTATTCCGCAAATGAAAACGGCACATACCGCGGTATTTACAATGTAAATATAACAGGTGGTGACTTTGCGCATCTCGTTGAGTTTACAGGAACAAATAATGTAGACGGAGTTCCTTCGTTTATTAATAGCACCGTTGACCTTAGTGAAATCGAAACTGGCACATATACGTTTACTAACTACGTCAGAGAAGACGGTGCAGACCCGTGGCTTTTTTACCATGACGGCTTTTACTATTACACCTCCACTACCGGTAAACCGGGCATCGGACTCACAAAAACGGCAAATATCGGTGATCTGATTTACACAACCGGTAAAACTGTTTTCCTGCCCGAAGAGGGTAAAGCATATTCCGAAAGCTGTTGGTCTCCCGAAATTCATCATTATACCGATGAAGAGGTCGGTGAAGGTAATGGCGGCTGGTATCTCTATTTTGCAGGCTCAGGCGGTGAAACCGAGGGAGATACAGGGCATAGAATGTATGTTCTTAAGTGCCTTGACGGAGACAATCTCCTTGGACGTTGGGGTCACCCGATTACAGGAGAGGTCAATGTGCCCGAAAAGGTATCTGTAGAGCTTGATGGATTTAACGACAGATGGTCGGGCGGTCAGACAGACATCCGTATAAACGGCAAGGTTTATAACCTCTTTGTTGCAATTGAGGGTGAGCCCGGCAAGATTAATCAGAATATCAATATCGTCGAAATGACAAATCCCTGGACTATCAAGGGCAAGTCGACAATTCTCATCCGCCCCGAATATGATTGGGAAATCGGCAGACACACCACCCTTACAATTGTTGAATGCGGCACGGCGGTTTACGGTGATGACGGCAGTATTTATATCGTGTATTCCGCTTGCGGCTACAATACTCCCGAATACAAGCTCGGTCAGCTTAAGTTTCTTGGCGGTGACCCGCTTGATGCAAATAATTGGGTAAAACATCCCGAACCTATTCTTTCCATGAACAACGAAATATGCGGTATAGGTTCTGCTTCTTATGTAACCGATTCTACAGGGCAAGGCTGGATTTGCTACAATGCATATCTTGGCACAGATACAAACGGTGGTAGATACGCTTTTGTCGAGCCTTACCATGCCGACAAGGACGGAGTTGTTATCAGTGAGGGAACGGGGCATCCATCATCTCCTGACAGAGTTTATACTCAGGTAGTAAACCCCAATCCCGTAATTAACAAGATCAGCGGTTTTACAAAGGTTGACTATCAAAAGAATCCTTATACGGCAAAGAGCAGCAACTACGGCACGCTGGGCGGCTTTCAAGAGAGCCTGCCTGCCGGCGATAAACCCGAAGATGTGAAGTATACCGGAGGATTGGGGGGAATCCAATATCATAT
>SVRG01000148.1 GCA_015064965.1 Oscillospiraceae bacterium | reverse complement strand
ATCATTGCCAAGCTCTGCTTCAAGTGCTTTGATAAGCTCATCTGCTTCGGCAGTAGTGATTTCATCGGCACTGTGGTCAAGAATGATTTTATCGTCATAATCACCATCCTCCGAAAGTGTTACCACATTACAGCGGTAAGCCGTTTCGTCGGGTTTCATATCAAGTCCCATGCTCATCGCTTCCAAGGGGGAGCGACCTTTGGAGTAAACTTTGGGGTCAAACGAAAGTATTGCCATATTCGCCGTGTCGCTTTCTGGAACCATACCTGCAGGCACATTGGAAACTGTACCAACAAGCGATTTTTTAGCGAGGGCATCCATTGTTGGTTTGTTTGCTGCTTGCATGGGAGTTTTATTTCCGAGTTGTTCTATTTTTACATCCGCCATACCGTCGGGAATCAGTACAAGGTATTTCATCTGCAAAAGTCCTTTCGTAGAAAATTACATCTATTATACCACAAAAAAAGAAAAAGTGCAATAACTTACGTTATATTTTCTCAAAAATATTGTATGAAAAATATCTTTTACGGACGTCATTTTCTATTTGGAATTGACAACCCGTAGCTTTTGTGTTATAATACCTTATATCAAAAGTTCTGAACAAAGAGGGGTGAAGAAATGAACGAGCAATCAAGCAAGCCCGAAAAAAATGTTTTTGAAAACATTGCCGAGCAAAACAAAAAAATGCGCAAGAAGCTACTGATCGCTTTGGTAGCTACAGTGGGTGTGGTTGCCCTGCTGATAACGGTGTTATTGGTTATAAAGGCTTGCCAAGAAAAAAATGATGATTTCTCTTTACCCGACAGTTATTTTTATCCAACATATCAAGGCGATATTTTTGAGTATACCGATTATTTGGAAAAGCGCCCCGATGTTATTTATTACTGTGAAGATCCCGACGGTTATGGCCGTACAACCGACAATTTAGATGACTTTCCCCTTGAAGCGCTGTATCTGCGTGACTTTTTGGAGATTATGATGCATGCAGACGTAGATGCCTATAACAACTGCTTCAATGAAATCTATTATAAAAATCACAAAAGGCAAGCTGCTTTCTCTCAACAAATGATTTATGCGGCAGAGATACGCTTTGCAAGCGAAGAAAAAAACGCAAACGGCGAACGAACTGTAACATATTATCTTCGCTACAAGCTGTATGAAAACGACGGCTCCTTGCGCCGCGACGTCGGTAGCGATGCCGTTGTACCGATGAAGATTGTTTTACGTGTTACTCCCGCAGGGGAAATTTCCATTACTGAGTGGGCTACTACAAGAACCAAATAATTTTCACAAAATTCTTTTGTTTCATAAAATTACACCGTTTTCTTTTTTATAAGCGGCACAAACTTTTATCATAACGATAAAAAGGAGGCCGTTCTATGAAGAAAACGGTGTTGTTTTTTATGCTTTTAGTCGCCATTATCGGTACTTTTATGCTGCCTGTGCAAGCACAAGCCATACGGCATCAGTGGTATTGCAAGCACGCAAAGGAGCATATTCAGCCTACCCTTGATAAAGGACTTGCTTTTATCGAGGAATACAATGCATACTATATTGACCGTCAGCATACTGATGCCAATGCAGACCAAAAGGTTATTTATCTCACGTTTGATGCGGGGTACGAAAACGGAAACGTTGAAAAAACGCTGAATATTTTACGAGAAGAAAATGTTCCTGCTGCATTTTTTATTTTGCAAAATTTAATTTATAAAAACGCTGAGCTCGTGAAGCGAATGGCAGATGAAGGGCACTTGGTGTGCAATCACAGTGCGCATCATAAAGATATGTCAGGTTGGAAAGACGAGGATGTTTTAGTCGAATTGCGAGAGCTGGAATCACTTTATGCCGAGCGAATTGGCGGAGAAATGCCTAAATATTATCGCCCACCGGAAGGCGTCTTTAGTCGCGAAAATCTTGCTTGTGTATCTCAAAACGGTTACAAAACTATTTTTTGGAGCTTTGCATATCCAGATTGGAATAATCAAAAGCAAATGACACCGGAGAAAGCAAAGGGGATTATTCTTGACAATCTGCACAACGGCGAGGTAATGCTTTTGCATCCAACATCTGATACAAACGTCAAGATCCTTGCAGAAGTCATACAGGAAGCACGTGCACAAGGCTATCGCTTTGGTACACTTGACGAGTTGACGGGAGTTGATGTAGGATGAAGATCAGTGAGCGTATGGTAAGTGTTTTCTTGAGCCTTGTGCTTTTGTTGCACTTTTTAACGATTGCATCGGTAGCTGAAGTGAAAGTCTATCGTTCCGTTGAAACTGAAAAAAAGCAAATTGCACTTACTTTTGATGATGGTCCTCATCCCATTCTTACAGAACGCATCTTGAAAATTCTTGATCAATATGGAGTCACTGCTACTTTCTTTATGGTAGGCGAGAATGTTATCAACTATCCCGATACGGCAAAAGAAGTCATTCTTGCAGGACATGAAGTAGGAAACCATACCTTTACACATCCTCATATAGCCAATTTAAACGAGAAAGCTATTTTTGACGAGATTGGAAGATGCGAGGATGCTCTGGAAGAGCTTTGTGAATATCGTCCACATCTTCTGCGCACTCCGCAGGGCGCGCTGACGCAAAGTCTTGAAAGATGTTTGCTTGATGACGACTATATCCTTGTCCTTTGGAGCCTTGATACACGTGATTGGGATAACAAAAGCACCGCGTGCATAGTGCAAACGGTGCTTAATAA
>SVRG01000047.1 GCA_015064965.1 Oscillospiraceae bacterium | reverse complement strand
ATTTTGAAGAGAGCGTGATTTCATTTACCGATGCGACAAATAAAGCTCACTACCTTTCACCAAGTCCCGAAAAAGTTGCGGTGTTGTTTTCATCCTTTGCCGACATCTGGGTTAGCGCGGGCGGCAAAGTTGACATCACCGTTTATGAAAGCGTCGAGCGCGGATTTGCCGACAATAACGCGATTTTAGTGGACAATGGCGCAGGCAAAAGCATAGACAATGAAGCGCTCATTGCCGCATCGCCAAGTCTTGTTATATGCTCGGCAGATATTGCAGCTCAGCTCGACACAGCAAAGCTTTGCAACAACGCAGGTATTCCTGCAATAGCTCTGAGGGTTGAAGACTTTGAGGACTATCTTGAAGTATTAAAACTTTTTACGCTGCTTACCGGCAACGATGAAAACTATAAAACATACGGCAAAGCTCTCTGTGATGAAGTTAAAAAGCTTACCGAGTTCAAATGCGACGACTCGATACTTTTCATCCGCGCAGGCTCGGCGGCTCGCTTTACAAAAGCAAAAAACGCAAGTGACCATTTCGCTGCGGCGATGCTGAAAGAACTTGGAACTCGAAACATCGCAGAAGCTGCCCCCATATTGCTTGACGGACTGAGTTTTGAGGAAATACTGCTTCAGAATCCAAAGCACATTTTTATATCAACCATGGGCGACGAGCAATCTGCCGTTGAATACATAAATTCTCTGTTTGCAAAAGAGGAGTGGGCAGTTCTTGATGCAGTAAAAAATGGAAATGTGCATTTTCTGCCAAAAGAGTTGTTTCAATACAAACCAAACTCACGTTTTGCTGAGGCATATCGATATCTTATAAACATTCTGAAAGGAAATTAGTTTGAACAAAAACGCTATTCGTATTGTTTCGTTTCTGTTACCGCTCACCGCGCTTGTAGCGGTTATCGGTATGCTCATGGGCAGTACAAATCTATTTATTATACCGCGTGAAACGGCAAGAATTATATTTTTCAATCTTCGGTTGCCGCGCGTTTTGGCGGCGGCTCTTGCCGGGGTCGGACTTTCGGTTTCGGGAGTACTTTTGCAAAGCGTAACAGGTAATGCACTCGCTGCTCCAAACATTATCGGTGTTAATTCAGGCGCAGGTTTTTGCTGTATAGTTATGCTATCGTTTTTTCCCGGCGCAGTTGTATTTTTGCCTCTCGGAGCTTTTATCGGGGCTTTTTTAACCACTCTACTGATAGTGGCTATATCCGGCAAAATCAATGCTTTTCGCGGAACTGTTATTCTCGCCGGCATAGCAATAACCGCTGTACTTAATGCGGGGATCTCCCTGCTTTCGCTACTCGACAACGATGTCCTCGGAGCTTACAATGCCTTTTCTGTCGGAGGAGTTGCCGGTGTTGAAACAAAGGAACTTTTGATTCCCGCACTTATAATCATCGCATCCCTTGCGATTTCGCTGATACTGTCACGCCGTATACATATGCTTTGTCTTGGCGACGCGCTTGCCGCCTCGCTCGGCGTGCGAGTGCGCGCTCTTAGAACCGTATGCCTTATATGCGCGTCCGCTGCCGCCGCTGCGGTGGTAAGTTTTGCAGGGCTGCTCGGATTTGTCGGGCTTGTTGTACCGCACATTTCAAGAAAAATTGCAGGAGAAAGCACACTTTCCTTGCTTTTAACCTCCTCATTCATCGGTGCTATACTGGTGATTTTAGCAGACCTTTTCGGGAGAGTTATACTCGCGCCTACAGAAATCCCCGTCGGTGTAATTATGGCACTTATCGGCGCACCGTTCTTTTTCATGTTACTCTTGCAAAGGAGGAACGGCGATGCTTAAATGTAACAATGTTACCGTAAAAAACATATTGAATGATGTTTCATTTGAGATTTGTGAAAAAAGTTTTACCGCAATAATCGGCAAAAACGGCAGCGGCAAAACAACGCTTGCAAAATGCATCATGGCACAAACAAAGCATGAAGGAGGCATAACAGTTTGCGGTACGGATATACGCACCATTTCTCCGCGTGAACGTGCCAAAAAAATAGCCTATCTGCCTCAGCATCTTCCGTCTCCAAATATTACAGTGTACGAACTCGCCGTAATGGGGAGAAACGCACACTTATCACTCGGTCAAAAACTTGGCAAGTGTGATACTTTGGCAATAGACTCAGCCCTTGAAAAAGTTTGTATGTCAGAGTTTAAGGACCGCTTTATCCCTTCTCTTTCGGGCGGCGAAAAACAGCGTGCATTTCTGGCGATGCTGCTTGCAGCCGATGCAGAAATCCTTCTGCTTGACGAACCGTGCGCATACATGGATATGGCTGCAGAAGCAGAATTCATGCAGCTTTTGTCTATGCTTGACAAAACACTTATCGTAATCACGCACAACCTCTCGCTTGCGGTTAAGTTTGCAGATCATCTACTGTTGTTAGACAAAGGCGACCGGACCTTTTTCGGCAGCAAAAATGAATGTCTCGATTGCGGAATTATTGAAAGAGCATTCGGCGTAAAAAAGAAAGAATGTAACGGCGAGATTCTGTTTTATGTATAAAAGGAGTGCCTATGAAACCTTGTAAAGACTCACCGGAATTCAAACGCGCAATCACCGTGCAAAAAATGCGTGATTGCGATGCATACACAATAGCAAATCTTATACCTTCAAAAGAACTTATGTTCCGCGCAGCAATGGGCATTTACCGCGCGGCAAAATGGCATGGCAAAGTTGCAATCGTATGCGGCAGCGGAAACAATGCCGGCGACGGATATGCACTTGCGTGCATCCTTAAAGATTCGGGAATATCGCCAACTCTTTTTCGAATCAGCGACAAGTTTTCAAACGACGGAAAATACTACTATGACATGGCGATTTCAAAAGGTGTATCCGATGGCGATGCTATAAATTTAAACGGGTTTGATATTGTAGTTGACTGCTTGCTCGGTACAGGCTTTACCGGCGAACCGCGCGGTGAATACGCAAACGCAATTAAAGCCATAAATCAAAGCGGTGCTTTTGTAATCAGCGCTGACATAAACAGCGGTCTTAACGGTGATACCGGCAAGTGTGTGCTTGCGGTAAAATCAGACCTGACCGTCTCAATAGGTTACTATAAAGTGGGAATGTTTATCGGCGACGCGCCGTCACTTATCAAAGATCTTGTAAATATAGATATCGGAATAGTATTAATATAAAATTAATATAAAAAAGAGGTAAAAACATGAAGAGATATGCACTTTTAATCGTAATACTGTCATTCGCACTTACGCTTTGCGCTTTTGCAACCAAAGAAGGCGATTACGGATATTATGACACAACGGCTGACGGCAAAATCGAAATTGCCGATGCACTTGGCACTTTAAAAGAAATTTTAAACGAAGACGGCAGTATTTTGCGCGTTATTCATACACTCAAACTTATCACATCGGGCGAGGTAATTTCTCCCGCAATAACTGAGATAAACACCGAAGAAAAAACCGTGACATTATTACTTGGTAGTTCTGATGAAAAAGGCTATTTCACAGTTCCAATGGAGAAGATAGGTTTTAATGAATACTATCACCTTGATTTCTTCAACAACGGTTTTGTTACGATGACAGTAAGCGGCGACTTTAAAACCAGCAAAAACCTCTCTTTGCTACACGCTGCCGAAGCATACAGCCGTTATGATATTGCCGAAATCAGACTTACTGCGGGCAATATCACTGCTACGGTGAACGGCAAAAATGAAGTTTTAACCGAAGCACCTTTTATGAAAGACGGCAAGCTTTTTGTAAATGCCGCTTTCCTAGGAGAAAAATTTGAAGAGAACATTGAGGGAGAAAGTGTTTGTGCTGCTGATATCGCCGAAAAATACGGCGCAAAAGCTACTTTCGATACAGATAGCAACACACTTGTTATTGTAAAACAATTCTTGCCAACGCTAACCGTTACAAATGCGAGCGGTAAGGCAGGCGAAGAGATTGATATTACCGTATCCTTTTCTCATAACCCGGGAATTTCCGGTATACAGCTTTCTCTCGGTTACGATTCTTCTGCAATGTCATATGTATCCGCTCAAAATGTTTCAAACGGTATGTTTACTCAGTCCTCCCCTTCAGCAGGTGCCAATCCTTTCAAATTTGTAGCTGCTCATCTCGGTCTTAAAGAAGTTAAAGGCGATTTGACCTTTACCACCGTCAAGTTTAAGATTTCCGATAATGCACAAATTGGTACATATCCCATTGAATGCAAAGATTTTCAGGCGTATGACTCGATAATAAGCCAATTAACAGTTAAAGCATCCTCCTCCAGTATTACGGTGACAGAATGAACGAACTTTTTAAACTGGCAGATTCCGAATACAAAAAATTTATGGCGCCGCTTATACCAACAGTACCCAAAGACACAATAATAGGTATAAGGATTCCTGTTCTCCGCAAATATGCAAAAAGTTTTAAAGGCACTGATTCGTTTATGTCATCCCTGCCCCACCGTTATTTTGAAGAAAACAATCTCCACGCATTCTTAATCGAACAAATTAACGATTTTGATGATTGCATATCGGCGCTTAACGTCTTTTTGCCATACGTTGACAACTGGGCAACTTGCGACTCTTTGCGCCCGAAATGCTTTAAAAAGAATCTTGACAAACTTTTAGCTTGCATTGACATTTGGCTTGATTCAAAGCATACATATACTGTTCGTTTTGGGATACAGGCGCTTATGCTGTACTTTCTTGACGGTAATTTTGATAAAAAGTATCTTGACAAGGTGGCTGCCATAAAAAGCGATGAATACTATATCAACATGATGATTGCCTGGTATTTTGCTACAGCTCTTGCAAAACAGTACAGCGAGACGGTAAAGTATTTAGAAACACCAAAGCTGTCACCATTGGTTCACAACAAAACTATACAGAAAGCTTGCGAGAGTTTCCGTGTGACAAATGAGCAAAAGCAATACTTAAAAACATTGAAAATATAAAGAATCCCGATGCGTTGCATCGGGATTCTTTTATGCTTTCATTAGTTCAACCAAAACATTAACCATGGTTTCCATAGACTGTACGGAGATAAGTTCATGCACGCTATGGAAGTTTATGCCCCCGGTGGGAAGATTGGGACAAGGGAGACCCATGAACGAGAGTCTTGCTCCGTCGGTACCGCCGCGGATAGGTACGCATACGGGTGAGAGTCCATACTTTCTCATTGCCGCCTCTGCAGCCTCAATTATGTGCATATGCGGCAAAATCTGCTCTTTCATGTTGTAGTAACTGTCCTTCATATCAAGAACAAATGTTCCCTCTCCGTAAACGGAGTTCATATACTCTACAAGATTACTTATAAAGGCTTTGCGGTTTTCAAACTTTTCTCTGTCATGATCACGGATAATCATTGCAAGCAATGCATTTGTCTCATCACCGCATATATTAGCCACGTGATAAAAGCCCTCGTAACCGCTTGTGTGTGCCGGCGTTTCGGCGGCAGGCATTCTTGCAACAAATTCGCAAAGCAAGAGTGCCGCATTTTTCATTTTGTCCTTTGCTTCTCCGGGATGGATATTGATACCGTTAACCTTTACCTTGGCAGATGCAGCATTGAAGTTTTCATATTCAATTTCGGGCACTTCGCCGCCGTCAACGGTATATGCCCATTTTGCGCCGAATTTTTCAACGTCAAAATGGTCGGCACCGCAACCAATCTCCTCGTCAGGGGTAATTCCCACTGCGATTCTGCCGTGTGGGATCTCCGGATGTGCGATAAGATACTCCACAGCAGTAAAAATCTCGGCTACGCCCGCCTTATCATCTGCGCCAAGTAAAGTGCTGCCATCGGTTACGATAAGGTCCTGGCCTGCATATTTCGCAACTGCAGGAAACTTTTTAAGCGTTACAGCTGCGTTGCCAAGTTCAATGTCGCCGCCCTCATAGTGAATGATTCTTGCTTTAACATCCTTACCCGGAGCATCCGGAGATGTGTCCATATGTGCTATAAATCCAATAGTATCGCGGTCTTCATAGCCCTTTGTGGCTTCAAGCCAGCCGTAAACATAACCGTTTTCGTCCATGTGAGCATCTTTAAGTCCCATTTTTGCAAGTTCTTCTGCTAAAAATGCACCAAGCACTTTCTGCTTTGCAGAACTTGGAACGGTGGTGCTGTTTTCGTCCGATTGTGTATCAAAAGAAACATATTTTAAAAATCTGTCTTGTACAAGCATTTTTGCTACCTCTTGAAATAATTATAACTCAAGTATAAATCATTTTTAGTCAAAAGTAAATAGAAAGCACCGGATATCTGAAAAATCCGGTGCCTTTTGTTATTTGGTTATACTTTTCAAAACGCAAAGAACGTCGAGCAGATTGTTTTTTCCGTCGTTGTTTACGTCTACCGTGTTTTCTCCGTCAAGCAACGAAGAAAGCACAAAAAGTACGTCTGAAACGCTAACAACTCCGTCGCCGTCAGCGTCCTCCGCCGGCAAAAGCGAAACAAAGGTAATTGCATCATCGGTTGCGGCATATTCTTCTGCCGCAGTACCCCTGTAGCCGTAGACAGTAAAGCCTTCGGCGCAGTTTTCAAATGCGGCTTCGCCAATGGACACAACTTCGCATCCGATTGTAACAGAGGCAAGGTTTGTAGAATGAGCAAAGGCTCTCTCACCTATTTCAGTTACGCTCTTCGGAATTTCAAGTGTTGATATTGCAGTCCAATAAAAAGCGTGACTGTCGATTTTACGAACACTGTCTGCTATTTTTACAGACTCAATTCCCGTGTAGTGGAAAAACGCAGCGAAAGATACGTTGGTAACACCCTTACAAATTTCAACCGACTTGATTTCATATCTAAAGGCATACCACGGAAAAGCAGAGCTTGAATCGTACTCATACAGTTCGCCAATTCCGCAAATCTCAAGCCCATAGTCAGCACCCAGATACCATACAGCAGTGTCACCTATTATACCGTATGCGATGTATGAAGCGGTGCCGATCGAAGTAAACGGAATTGAGTTTTCTAAAGCGTATACCTCAACAGGACTGCCTGTATATCCGTAAATTGTAACATTTTCACATTCACCGAATATATCATCACCAACCAAGGCATTGTATACTGTAGCCTTTTCAAGTGCGCTACATCCCGAAAAAGCTCCACTGTTCAGCATTACCACTGACTTTGGAACTGTCACTTCTTTGATAGATGTACACATAGCAAATGCATCTTCATCAATGATTTTAACAGTTTGGGGAATTGATATGCTTTCAAGTGCGCTGCATCCTTCAAATGCATATGAGCCAATTACTTCAAGTGCATCCGGGAGTTTCACTTTTTTAAGCGATGTGCAGTTAAAGAATGTGCTGAGCGGAATTGCTGTTATTTTTGACGGCAAAGTAACATTGTCAAGTTTGGAACAGTTTCTAAACAATCCACTTGGCAAAGTTTCAAGGTCTTTGGGCAAGACAACGCTTTCAAGAGAAGTACAACCTTGGAAAGCGGCGTTACCCAAGCTTTTAATCGAGTTGGGGAGTACCGCAGTTTTAAGAGAAGTACAATTTGCAAAAGCAGAATAATCAATTTTGTTGATATTCTTGCCAAACTCAACGCTTTCAAGAAGTGAGCACTCCGAAAAAGCCTGACCGCCTATAAAAGTAACACTATCCGGAAGTATAAGCGAAGTGATTTTTGCTTTTTCAAAAGCGGTCATGCCGATACTCTGCACGCTATTACCAATATAAAGTTCTTTTAATTCATAGCATTGACGAAATGCTGAATCACCAACGGTTATAACACTGTCGGGAATATGCACAGAAGAAAGCACCTTGCATTGTATGAATGCATAAGCGCCAATTGCGCTCAAGTTTTTGCCAAATTCAACGCTTTCTAAAGCATAGCAAGAAGAAAACGCCCACGAGCCGATTTCTGTAACGTTGTCGGGAATAATGATGCTGCCAAGTGCTTTACAATTGGTGAAGGAGTGATAGCCAATGCGTGTTGCGCTCTCAGGTATGCTAACGGTTTCAAGCATTTCTGCGTCATGGAGAATATAGTCGCCGACGTTTGTAATTCCGTTGCAAATTTGAACACTTCTGATATTGGAAATATACTTTTTCCACGGTACATCATAAACACCCGTGTAATTAGTCATTGGTCCTACACCTTCTATTTTAAGGACATAATCACTATAGAGTGTATAGGTGACGTTCTCGCCGCAAGTACCGCTTAAAAGAATCTCACTTGAGCCTAGCGCAGAAAAAGGTATTCCGTTTCTTGTGGCGTAAGTATGTGCCGCCGAATCAAGATATCCGTAAATTGTGACCTTTTCGCAATTCTTGAACACATCATCATCTCCAAAAGAAGTTACACTTTTAGGAATAACAATATTTTCAAGTGCGGTGCAACCGTAAAACGCGCTATGCTCAATTACCTTGGTATTTTCGGGAATAACAATGCTTTTGAGAGAGGTGCAATCCATAAAAGCAACCATTTCAATTTCAGTCAAAGCATTGGGAAGGATTATTTCGGCAAGAGAGGTGCAACCTCTAAACGAGTTTGAACCTATGCTTGTTACGTTATCGCCAATCGTAACTTTTTTCAGCGACGTACATCCGTAGAACATAGTAGGAGCAACGCTTGTAAGTCCATTGCCTAAAACCGCCGTTTCAAGCGCGGTGCATTCATAAAAAACGTCGCTGCCAAGTCCGGTAACACTATCGGGCAGGGTTACTGCTTTCAAGGAGGTACATCCGTAAAAAGCTCTATAGTCTATAGAAACTACTGTGTCGGAGATTGTAACGGATTCAAGATTTGTGCAATTGTAAAAGCAATACGACTCTATTTCCGTTGCCCCGCTTACGGTGACGGTTTTTATATAGTCACGGTATTGGTTCCACGGAACCCGAGTATCCAAACTATAATATGCCATCTTTCCAGATCCGGTAATGGAAAACTCACCGCTTTCACTATCAAGCCTCCATCTAAGATTATTACCGTCTCTTCCGCAATTTCCGCTGTAAACGGTAGCAGATGCGGCTACTGTAGCCATAATGCACATGCACACACATAAAAACAGATAAAACAGTTTTTTCATATTTCCTCCAAAAAATCTAATAACAATTAATTATATCATATATATTTCCAACAGTCGATTTGACATTTAGTAAATGTCATTTAAATTATTATAGCATCGTATAATAATTTTGTCAAGCACTGAATGTCAAATGAGGTTATAATAAATATGTTCAAGAATAAAACAAATTCCGGAAGAAACAATATCTGCGGAAAAAATGTATTTTTGCTGAGAAAGAATTATACCCCAAAAATGTCACAAAGAGCACTTGCCGAAAAACTACAGATTCTCGGAATTGATGTTGACAAAAATGCAATTCAGCGAATAGAAAGCGGTCAGCGCTTTGTTACCGATATTGAGCTTTTAGCTTTGTCCAAAATATTTAATGTTAAATGCGATGAGCTTCTAAAGTAAAAGAACACTTGCAAATGCAAGTGTTCTTTTGTTTTATTATTTAAACAATTCATCTGTAAAGTATGCGTTTGTATCAGCATATCTGCCGTATTTATCCTTTACGGTGATGCGTACATATACATCCTCTTCAAGCACCTCAAAGCATGCCTTGGTGAGTACCTTTCCCTTTTCGCGGTACGCACTGCGTGTTTTGCGTGTGCCGGTTGTCATTGTGATCTTTTCGCATGCGCCGGCGGTAACATAAAGCTTTCCGTCCTCAAAATACAATTCCTTGATTTCCGGTCCCTGCGAAGCATAGAAATTGCCTGCAAGAAGTGCATCTGTAATCGACTTATACTCAAGGTCAGGCGCTTTAATCATTGTAAATGCGCCAAATGAGTCACTGCGAGGCGTGTCAAGCGGAGCGCCGTTATGGTTATCATCTGTACCGATGCAATAAATACGCTTGCCCATACGGAGCATATCATCGTAAATAATAGGATTATATTCTGCAAATCCGGTTTTGAAGCATCCGTAGTTGCAGATTTCCATTGCATGCATACCGGTGTATCCCTCATAGTCGCTTCTATCTTCAAGCGACCAAACGGGATGATTGTATGTAACGAAGAAACCGTTTTCGCGGCCTGCATTCATCATAATATTTACACATTCGTGGCTGTGGCTTCTCTCAAAGTCGGGCATGTTCTCGTCAAACTGTGCGAGATGGCGGTATTCTTCACCATGTCCGATAAGATACTTTGAGCGATGCCAGCAAACTTGCTTTAAGTTATCGGGGTCAAGCGCGATAAGGCACATATGGCAGGTCTTGCGGAACTTAAACGGCAAGCCGCTGGATGTAGCCTCCATCTCATAACCGTGAAGCGCGAGAAAGCCCTCATCATTCAATTCATCGTGAGGAATCATGATATCGTGGTCAGTATACGCAACAATGGAATAACCGTGTGATTTATATGCTTCCTTTACCTCAGCAGGCGTGAGCTTGCCATCTGAAACAGTAGTATGGCAATGCAGATTTGCCTTATAAAACTGTCCGTCTTTCGGGAGAAGATACTTTTTCATAACCTTTACCTCATTTTTTTATAAATTTTGAAATGACCGCGGCACCGATTACCGACAATACCGCCCATGAAATAAACATTGCATTATAACCAAAGTTTTTAATAAGTGCGCCGTAAACAAGCGAGCCCATTGCTGCTCCGAGATATGTGACAAAATCAATCACTCCGCCGACCGAGGATACATTACCCTCGCTGCGGTATCTGTGCGGATAAACCGAAAGCAGCGATGTATTGATAAGAGATGCCGCCGCATAAGTTGCCGTAAGGCAAAGGATTGCTGAAAGTGCAGTTCCCTTTACAATGCCAAGCAACAGTGCAAAAAGTGTACAAAGTGCAAAGCCAATAAGCGAAACGGTATGCTCATTTTCCTTGCAGAAGCGGTAGAAAACCTGATGTGCAACTCTGCCGACAAATCCGAAGGCAGGTATCAGCATAAGATAATACGCCGATGTGCTTAAATCTATTGCGTATGTGTCTATTACATACACGGTCATCCAAAGGCTGATGTTTTCTTTTAGAATGCCGTGGATAAATGACGGAATTCCGATAATCTGCAGTTCTCTTTTGGCAAGTAACTGAAATAGTGACAGGTGCTTTTTATCGCTTGCGCACGGTTTTACCTCACGCATAGTAAAGAATACAGCCACACCGAGCACAAGCGTGATAAAGCCCGGAATAATAAACGCATACTTGGTGCCAAACTTTGTAATAAGCCATGTGCAAAACAGTATGCTGACTATGTTTCCCGTTGCGACAGATGTTGAAAGCAACGCTGTACGCTTTTTAGCGACACGCTCTTCATAAATATCGCTCATAACCGAAATCATAGAGCCCCAAAGCATTGACTGAGCGTATGCATTTGAGCTCCAAAGTATGAAAATTCCAATAAACGGGGGGAAAAAGCCCACAAGAATATTGCTGACCGCGCATATTACAAGCCCCAAGCTTATCATTGCATACGGCGGTGCTTTGTCACTTAAAATGCCGTTTACAAGTCTGCCGAGGGCAAACATTGCCGAAAAAGCTCCGCCCAAAAGTCCTATTTGAACGGTATTAAGTATGCCAGCCTCTACAAGCGAGGGATTTGCCATTGTCAAATTTGTTCTTGCCATATATATGGACGAATAGGCAAGATAACACAGCAAATAAATAATTCTTCGTTTTTTCATTTTGTAATATATCTGCCGCGGTCAACAAATTCCTTTGTCTTTTTGGAGCGCTCGACCGCTTCCTCATAATGCTTTGCCGAAAGTGAAATAATAATTGCATCAAGTGCACTTATCTGTGCTATGCGCGATGAAATCGCTTCGATTGGATATTGAATCTCATCAGAAGAAATAACAATGGATTCATCACATGTTTTTGTAATAAGGCTATCGGGAAAACTTGTTATACACGCAGTTTTTGCTCCCATTTCTTTTGCAAGCGCAAGTGCATCATTGGTTGCAATAGTTTTGCCACTGTTTGACACTCCAAACGCAAGGTCGCCTTTTTTGATATTGAGCGTTGATACCTTCATAGACGGAACATCTGTAAAGCATACCGCAGTGTAACCAACCTGAGTAAGGCGGTACTGAAAGTCTGATGCAATTACTGCAGAAGTTCCTATTCCATAGATATATATAACATTAGCACTGTCAATGAGCTCAACTATACGTTCCACAGAGGCAATATCAACATCCGCTGCAGTATCATGAAGTGTTTTCACATTGGCGGAAAAAACCTTTTCAAATATATCCTTTACGCCGTCGTTTTTATCTATATACGGAACAAATCCAAGCTGCTTATTTTTTGAAAGCTCCATTGCAAGAGCAAGTTTAAGCTCAGAATATCCGTCAAATCCAAGAGTTTTACAACAACGGATAACCGCAGATTTTACAACACATGCTTCTTTTGCAAAATCAGCAATGGGCATCGAAATAACTGCTTGACTTTCTGAAAGAATATAGTCTGCAATCTTTTTTTCAACGCTTGTAAGTGTCGAGTACTTTTGTTTTATAGTAGTCAGACAAGATTTATTTGTCATTTGTTTTCCTTCTGTAATAGAATTTTGTTCTATTTTAACATTTTATCCAATTAAAGTCAACAAATTCACACAAAAAAGGCAGTGAAAACACTGCCTTTTTTTACTTATTTACTTGCAATTAATCGCGTCGGCGTAGAATGCGTCCATCTCTTCTTTGGTCGAGAAGGTTGCCACATACATCTGGTTGCCCATTGCGCCCGAAAGCGCCTCAGGAATGCGCTCAACCATCTTCATATTATCGCCGTACTTTGCCATGAGTTCATCGTGGCTGTAAACAAAATTCTTGCCATCGCGGCGGCCTGCAAATGCGCAGTAATAATGCTCACCCTCGGGATACATTGTACTGTCAAATGCAATCATATCCGCCCAGATCTTATACACATTGGTGGAGTTTGCAAAGTTCATCATATCCGGAGTAAATCCGCCGCAGGGACGCATATTTACCTCAAGTGCGACAACATCACCCTTCTTTCCAAGACCTTCCTGATCCTCGGTAAGACGGAAAAACTCGAAGTGCACAAAACGATTCTTAACACCAAAACTCTTCACAGTGGCTCTGCCCGCCTTGCGTGTATCCTCGGGAAGTTCCTTTACGATGTAATAGATACTGTTATCCTGATTGTTTACAATATCCATAATAGAATCAACAGTAACATTACCGGTTTCAAAAATGGGGTCACCGTTTGAGTTGATAATTGCATCGTAGGAGTTGACCTGTGCATTTACAAACTCCTCCATGATATAGGAAACTTCCTTGGGATAACTTTCAAAGAAGGCAACAAGGTCAGCATCGTTTTTAAGCTTGTATGTAGCAGCCGCACCAACGCCGTTATCCGGCTTTACAACTACGGGGTATCCAACCTTTTTAATAAAAGAGCGGCAGCCTGCAAGAGTTTTTACCATATAATAGCGCGCAACCGGAATACCCACTTTTTCATAGTAGTGCTTCATCTTGGACTTGTGCTTGATGCGCTCCATATCGCTTACCTGAAAGCCGCTCTGAATGTTGAAATCAGTGCGGAGCGCTGCATCCTTCTCAAGCCAGTACTCATTGTTGGACTCAAGCCAGTCAATTCTTCCATACTTGTGAGTGAAGAAAGCAACCGCACGGTAAACCTCGTCATAATTCTCAAGGCTGGAAACCTTATAGTAATCATTGAGGCTGTCGCGGAGATCTTTTGTAAGCTCCTCATAAGGAGCATCGCCGATACCAAGTACATTAAGCCCATTGTTTTTGAGTTCTTTACAGAACTGCCAATAGTTAGTTGGAAAATTAGGTGAAATAAAAATAAAGTTTTTCATTTTTCTTTCTCGCTTCTATGTATTTCAATATAAAAGTTTTGGTACAAAATATGAGACCTGTTTATGCCACCATGGCCAATCGTGGTTTACATCGCTTCCCCAGATGTCAACCCAGATGTTAATTCCCTTTTGCTCAAAAAGTTCCTTTAAGCGGAATGTGGTTTCAGTCTGCTCCCATGCGCCGGTACCTACGCAGATAATACCTTTGGCGTTGTTGTACTTTTCAACATACGGATGATGCCAGGGCATGCTCTCCATATAGTGCACAGGAGAATTTGCATAAATGAGTTCATCCATATAGTCGCCAAATCCGTATGCCGCAGTATAAATTCCGCTAAGTGCAAGTGTGCCGCAGAATTTATCGGGAAAACGGAGGAATAAATTTGCCGCATGTGTTGCGCCAAGGCTGCATCCAAAAGTGATAACACCGGGCTCGCCGTCCCAGCCATTTCTCTCGCGTGCGATAGCCTGAAGCATTGGAACGACCTCGTAAACGATGTAGTTTATCCATGCCTCGTGACGGCGGATGCGGTCATATGCCGGAGTAACGGCGTCGGACCATGTTTCTTTGTCGATTGTGTCAATTGCAAGCACCATAACCTCGCCTGAGTTTATCCATGGGCTCCAGGTATCGGTCATGTTAAAGTTTTCAAAATCAAAAAATCTTCCGTCCTGGCATGGAATGAAAAGCACCGGTCTGCCGCTGTGACCGTAAAGTTTGCACTCCATATCTCTTTGCAATGAGTTTGAATAAAACTTGATATACTGTGTTTCCATTTATTTTGCCTCGTAAAGTAATGTTTTCATAAAGTAAGGTATCTGGCGCTCCCAGCTGGCTTCGCTATGAGTTCCGCCGGGAATGATGCGAAATGAAAGGTCTACGTTTTTGTCAACCAGTAAAGTCGCGACTTTTGAAAGTCGCTTTGCCATGTTTTTGTGATTTCCGAGTTCAACAGCTCCGTAGTCCATATAAACAACGGTATCATCGGCGATATTTGAATTTTTAATAAAGTAATCTATTTGCCTTGCTGCAAACCATACGGACGGCGAAAGGCATGCCGCCTTTGAAAAAATATGATTGTAGCCGCAGATTGCATAAAGGCTCATAAGTCCGCCCATTGAACTGCCCGCGATAAACGTATGCTCTCTGTCAGAAAGCGTTGGGAAACGGCGGTCGATCTCAGGTTTGAATACATTTATA
>SVRG01000046.1 GCA_015064965.1 Oscillospiraceae bacterium | reverse complement strand
GTTATGAGCTGGATGCGTGATAACAAATCGGGATTTTTGCTTGACAACAAATATTGGCACGGCATGCAGTCAATGCCTTATGTAACATCGCTTGTTACCGAAAACGGTCAGATGGTTCTAAAGTTTGAGCCAATTGAAGAAATTGAAGGAATAAAAGGCGACGCACTTTGCGAGTTCGCAGATGTAGCACTCAGCGATAATGCATTCGACCTTGCAGATGTAAATGCTGTATATGGCATTTTCGACCTTTGTGCAAAGCTTGAAGAGGGCGCAATCCTTACTCTTTCTATGCGTGAGGGCGATGGATATGCAACCACCTTTACATTCAAGTATCTGACCGCAAACACAGTAGAAGTAACAATGGATACAAAGAATTCGGGACCGATAGCTCGAATTGCAAAAACTGCAACCGTTACTTGCGACAAGGACGGATATTTCTCGCTTTACGCACTCCTTGACAACAGCGTTATCGAGGCATTTACCTCTGACGGAAAGGTCTTTGCAGACTTTATCTTCCCGACCGCAGACGGTATATCCCTTACAGCAAGCGGAAATGTATTGGTAAAAGCGTTCTCAGTATATGAAACAAATGAGGAATCTGAAATGGTAGATATTAGTTATACTGACATTGTGGAGCGCATGATTTCTCCGGAAATGCTCAGCATGGATAGCAGTGGAGAAACCACGGGAATGTTTTCTTCGTATGATAGAACATCGCAGTATAGTGATGGTGAATATTCTGGTTGGCGTGCAAACAATGACGGCGGAAATGTAATAGGAACTACAGAGGATGGCGGGCAACTGCTTGCGGATATAACTGGTGGCGGATATATTTCGCGCATATGGTCCGCAACAAGCGGACCCGGTCATGTTAAGGTTATTGTTGACGGAGAAGTTGTCATAGATCTTCCTTTTACCGATTATTTCAACTGCAATTCGGAGCCGTTTAATTATAAGAATCTTGTTTACGAGGATGCTGCACGCGGTAAAAACAATTATATTCCGATAAGTTTTTCACAGTCGTGTAAGGTTGTTGCTTATGGTGGATTTGGAGACACCGGATGGGGTAAGTATTACCATATCAATTATACAGTGTTTCCCGAAGGAACTCGTGTTGAGAGTATGCCTGTCGAGCTTTCTGCCTTGCAAAAAGAGGCATTAAGCAAGGTTGATAAGTTCTTCGACGAAAGTATCGGAACAAATCCCTTGGGACATGCGGATGCGGATTTTGAAACATTTACTGTAAGCAAGAGTACGCCTTTTGTAAAGACACTTGTTGGAGAAGGTGCAATCAGTGGTCTACTTGCTCGTGTAGAACTTCCAAAAGCAGTAAAGACAAATGAAATTGAAGCAATAAATGCTCTTAAGGATCTGCGCATCCGTATTTATTGGGATGGTTCAGAAAAGCCTTTGGTAGATGCTCCTCTTGGCGATTTCTTTGCAAACGGATATGGCTATGATTACGTAAAGACTCTGCTTGTAGGTGTTCGTGAAGATAACACTTTGTATAATTATTATTACATGCCTTATCTTGAAAGCGCAAAAATTGAAATCTTTACGGTAGGCGAAGAGTATTCGGTTTCTCTTTCGGTAAATACTGTAGAAAATACAATACCTGAAGATAAGATGCTTTACTTTGGCGCGCAGTTCGATTTGGGTAATTATCATGAGGATGCCATGACGGACGGCGTTTATGATATAAATGCTAGTAGAAATCCTGATTATCGCTTTTTGTCTATAGACGGAAAGGGAAAATTTGTTGGGCTTAATTTGCATTTGTACAAAGCTATTGACGGCGCAGATCCTATCAGCAATCCCGGTCAGTATTGGTGGGGCGAGGGTGATGAGAAATTCTTTGTAGACGGAGAAGATTTTCCGTCATGGTACGGTACAGGCACAGAGGATTTCTTCGGATATGCATGGGGAGATTCCGCTGCCTTTACAAAAGCATATCATGCACAGTCATATTGTTACGGCGGTCTTAACGGAATAGGTAACCGTATGCAAACACGTATTCTTCTCGGTGATAGTGTAGCATTTGATGAATCTTTTGAGGGCTACCTTGAAAAGTATTATAGAGATGACTATGTTCGCTACGGCTTTACATCATATTTCTATGCTTCAAATGACAGCTATCCTAAGGACGTTCGGTACGATGCAAATGTAAAACTTGGCTATTATATGCCTGAACAATCTGCATATCGCGATTTTTTGGAGGGAGAGGAACTTGAACTCATTTCTGTAAGCGGAACCGGTGCAAGTATTGGTACTCAGGAAATGTCTTCTTTCGGTCCTGCATGGAGCAAGAACACTCAGCTCCTTTTTAAAGGTTTTTCCGAGGGGGCAACCGCTACCTTCACATTACCTTCACCGGGTGATGGCGAATATGTTTTGCTTGCATCTTTTACAACGGCAAGTGATTTTGCTACGTTGCAGCTTTCAGTTAACGGTAGTGACGTAGGAGCACCAATAGATACTTACGGTAGTGTGGTTGCAGTTGATAATATAATTGAAGTTGGTACTGTTGTATTGTCACGTGGCTATAACAACACACTTACTGTCAGTGGGGCGGGTAAAAACTCTGCTTCTAAAGGATATTTTGCAGGACTTGACTTTATATTATTGATTCCCGCAAGCGAATACAACGGTATATCTGAACTTGATCTCTCAGCGTATACAAGCGTTCTTCGTTGTAATACTAAACGAGATGTCACAATACCCGAGGTTTACAATTTTGAGGGAGAAACAACGCTTCTTGCAAATGCATGGGGCACCGCAGGTACTTTGTCAGCACAGACTATGACGAATTTCGGATCGTCGTGGAGCGGAGGAAAGCAGTTGCTCTGGAAGAATACGGGTACTGCAAATGCAAGTATGCGTGCATTTATTTGGGTAGAGGAATCGGGTGAGTATCAGATGAAAGGCGCATTTACAACTGCGGTAGATTTTGGTATTTTCACAATGAGCATAAACGGTGCTACGGTAGGAGGACAGATGGACTTCTACAGCAAAGGTGTTTTGCATTCTGAAATTGATTTTGGTACGGTAAATCTGAAAGCCGGATACAATAAAATTGTATTTAGGAATGTCGGTAAAAACGCGTCTTCTACCGGATATCTTCTTGGTGTTGACTACTTAAGTGCTCGAAAAACAAAATAAGTAAAAACACGCACGGGTACGTGCGTGTTTTTACCGATTACTTTATTGAATAATATAACAGGTGGTTTTCTCCAGTTTTTGTACATATGATTGGAGAATAATGGGGCAGGATTCGATACCCCAAAGCGTTGCAAGCCGTGATGCCTCCCTACGGGATGCAGGTGGCTTCTCTGCAACACATCCACAACTAAAGCAAAACAGCACCCCTATCGGGGTGCTGTTTTACTTTGGCGCAGGGAGTGGGATTCGAGCCGCGCTGAGCTTGGCACCCACAACGTCTTGCTAACGCAAGCCGTGATGCCTCCCTACGGGATGCAGGTGGCTTCTCTGCAACACATCCACAACTAAAGCAAAACAGCACCCCCATCGGGGTGCTGTTTTACTTTGGCGCAGGGAGTGGGATTCGAACCCACGTGGGTTGCCCCAAACGGTTTTCAAGACCGCCTCGTTATGACCGCTTCGATATCCCTGCAAATGCGGTATTACTGCAAGACTTTTTTGCTCACAACGCATATAATACCACAAAACATTTATCGTGTCAAGAGAAACAAAAAATTATTTTAAACATATCTGACATTGATTGACATGCGCTTAATTTAATTGTAAAATATATATAAGAAAATAAAAGTGAGGTTTTGAATATGGCAACCGTTGCATATAAATGTCCGTCTTGCGGTGCGGGAATTGGGTTTAATGCCGAACTTCAGCTTTTTAAGTGCGAGTACTGTTGCTCGGAGTATACAGAGGAGCAGATTGCGGCGCAAGCTCCCGATGATGCACATGGAGAGACATCAAAAACAAGCGATGAAGAAAACGAAGAGTTTTGTAACGAATTTCTTTCGTATACTTGCAAGAACTGCGGTGCAGAAGTGTTTGCAGATGAGCATACTGCCGCAGAGATTTGTTATTACTGTCATCAACCGGTGGTTTGTGATGGAAGGCTTTCCGGACAGCTTAAACCGCGTTTTGTAATTCCGTTTGCTTATGATAAAGCAGAAGCAGAGAATATGTTCTTGAAGTTTGCAAAATCAAAATGGTTTGTGCCGAGGGACTTTTTTGCAAAAAAGCAGGTTGAGAAAATCCAGGGTATATACTATCCGTTCTGGCTTACTGATGTGGATGTTTCTGCAAGCCGTACCGCAAACGCGCAAAATGTCCGCACGTGGAAGGTGGGCAAGAATCTGTATACAGAAACTTCCCATTATAAACTTTACCGTGCCGGAGATATTCATTTTGAAGATGTAACTACAGGCGCGTTTGACGCCGAAAGCAAAGCAATGCTTGAAGGTATTTTGCCTTATCCGAACGAGTCGCTTAAAGATTTTGCACCAACATATCTTTCAGGATTTATTGCAAAGAAACGTACTGTTGAGCATGCGGATATAATTGATGAAGTAAAAAAGCAGGTATCCGAGTATTCGGGAACGCTTTTAGCTGAGACGATGAGGGGATACAATTCGATACAACCTCAGGGAACACAAGTGAAACTCAACAAAATTCTCGGCGACTATTCGTTGCTTCCTATATGGGTGCTTACGTATAAAAAGGGAGAAAAAATCTATACATACGCAATGAATGGTTATACCGGAAAAATTTACGGCGAACTTCCGATAAGCGGCAAAAAGCTGTGGCTGCTGTTTGCAATTGTTTCACTTGGAATAACTCTCCTTGGTACGTTGGGAGGGCTTCTGTTATGAGAAAACTTTTGATAGTTCTGTTTTCGTCCTTTTTCATTCTTTGTGTGTCTGCTTCAGATTACGGATGCATTTATGACAATGCTGATTTGTTTTCTGACTATGAAGAAAGTCTCATTTTTGATGCGGCTGAAAAAGTATACACGGATAGCGGACTGCTGACTGTAGTTATCACTGATTACGGCATCGGAGATGTTTTAAGAAATCTCTATGATTATGCCGGCGATGCAACTGATATGGCGATGTTTACAATTGACATGTCGGCTCGTGAATTTGAGATTTATCAATACAATTCCGAAGTTGGAGAAGCCGCTTTCCGTATTTCTTATGATGAGTCAGAACACATTCTTGACAGCGTTTTTGACGATATGGCAAGCGGTAACTATGCCGATGCGGCAATTATGTTTGTTGAGATGGCGCACAGTGCATATGTTAATACCGAAAACTTTGTTTCCGGCGACTATGATGGCTACGAATATATTGAATACGATTCAGAAGATGTTTTGCTTGGAATGTTTTTGATGTCATTGCTTGCAGGCGTTGTTATCGGTGGAATTTCTGTACTTGTGGTTTGGCTTTCTTATAAAAAGAAGGTTCGCGGCTCGACATATCCGCTTTCACAGTTTTCAAAACTTAATCTTACTGATTCTAAAGATAATTTTATTACAAAAAATGTTGTTGTTACCCATATTCCAGACCCGCCCTCAAGTTCGGGCGGCGGAGGCGGCGGCTCGCGCGGAGGCGGCGGAGGCGGCGCACGAATGGGCGGCAGAAGTTTTTAACAAAAAAGACGACTCTCTGAGTCGTCTTTTTTTCTGGTATTTTTATTTGGTCAAGCCCTTGAGTAACTTGCGGAATTTTAAATTGATGACCGAAGGTTACGGGGCACAGATTTTAGCTATTGGGACCGTTTTACATTGTTTCCATAAGTCCCTCAATTAAAAATTTCAAACCCATACCGCAGAGAACAATGCCGCCGGCAAGCTCTGCTTTGGACTTATATCGTGCGCCAAAAACATTACCTATTTTAACACCGATTGCAGATGTTGCAAATGTAAATACACCCACCGCAATAATGGTGAACGGTACGTTAAGGTCGCCTGCGCCAATAAAACCGATGCCGGCAACAAGCGCATCAATGCTTGTTGCAATGGCAAGCGGAAACATTGCAGAGAACGTAAAGGAGTCACACTGCTCGTCGCCGTCTTTCTCCATTGATTCTTTTATCATATTAATACCGATTATTGCAAGGAGAATAAATGCAACCCAATGGTCAACACTGCTTATATATTTTTCGAAACTTGTTCCGAGAAAATATCCGATAGTTGGCATTAAAGCCTGAAAAATACCGAAATATAAGCCGGTGATGATCATATGCGACCATTTAAGCTTTTTCACTGCAAGACCTTTGCACATTGAAACTGCAAATGCGTCCATTGCAAGACCGATAGCTAAAACAATAGCACTTCCGATAGCGTTGATCATTTGGGATATACCTGCCTCTCAACGGTAAAATTGTCGATAACCTCGTTTTTGTACTTTTTGATATAATATTTTGCCATATCGAGATTCAGATCCAGATAGTTTCCGCAGTCGCGTGCGCTTGCACCCGGAATTTCTCCTTCGTATCCGATTATAAACTCGCACATTCCTTTGATGAGTGCGTATATATCAGCAGGTTCAAGTTCTCCGGCAAGGATAATATAAAAACCCGTGCGGCATCCCATGGGACCGAAATAAACAGTTTTGTCCTTCCACTCTGCGTGATTGCGGAGAAAAGTCGCGCCGAGATGTTCAATTGCGTGAATTGCAGGAGTGTCCATAACCGGCTCGGTGTTAGGACGCGTTACACGCATATCAAATGTAGTTACAACTTCGCTGCCGATTTTATCCCGGCGCGAAACGTAAAGCCCTGTCAAAAGATCAATGTGATTTACTGTAAAACTTGCAATCTTTTCCATTTTGTTCCCCTCAAAAATAAATACATAAAAATATTATACTAATTTTAAAGTAAAGTCAATATTTATCATAATAATGGATATGATATTTTTGAGGTGAAATAGTTATGTTGTATCCTATTAAAAGAATTGAATTAAAACTTTTGTTATGTGCTGTAATGCTTGCTTTTTCCGCATCTGCGTTGTTCTATGTTTTTTATTCCGATGATACTTCTGCCGCCGCCGTTGCGGCAAATACCGATGAAACAAAAATGCCGGCAGTGCCGATACTTATGTACCACAGCGTGTGCGACAATACAAGAGTTCAAAGTGATTACCGTGTGTCACCGCGCGTGTTTGAAAATGATATAAAGTACCTTTTTGACAATGGCTACACAGCCATTTTTGTAGGGGATCTTGTGGGTTATGTTTATGAGGGAACGCCGCTTCCCGAAAAGCCGGTCATAATCACTCTCGATGACGGATATCTTAACAATCTTACCGAGGTTTTGCCGATTCTTGAAAAATATGATATGTGCGCAACTGTTTCCGTGGTGCGGGCATTTACCGAAAAGGCTGTAACGGAGAATGATCCTAATCCCCTGTATGCACATTTGACATGGGATGATATAAAAGCACTTGAGGATTCCGGCAGAATTGAAATAGGAAACCATACGGGCGCGATGCATGAAATCGGCGAGCGCCGCGGATGCATGAAAATAATGGGTGAAAGTGAAGAACGGTACGACGAGGTTCTGACAAATGACCTTACATCCCTGCAAAACGCGCTGACCGAAAAGTCAGGGCTCACTCCGATAGTGTTTACGTACCCTTTTGGGTTTGTTAGCGAGGAGTCATTACCGGTCATAAAAAAACTCGGTTTTTTAGCGGCACTCACATGCTATGAGAGAATCAACTATATCAATGGAAGTGTTGATCAACTCTACCGCCTTGGCAGATTCAACCGCCGTCCCGGTCTTACAACCGAGGAGTTTATGAGTAAAGTGGGAATATAAACTAACTTTTCACTTGCGATTTTTCGGGAATTATAGTAAACTTTAATAAAAGGAAGTGACGTTTATGCCAACCCAAGCTGAAATGAATCCATACAAAAATACCGACTCTAACAAGCGGTATTTTACATATGATTATTATCTTCGCAAGACCTTCGGCGGCAAATGCCTTAAGATCCCGCTGGATATTGGTTGCACCTGCCCCAATATCGACGGTAGCCGCGGGAAAGGCGGATGCATATATTGTTCCTCGCGCGGTAGCGGTGACTTTGCATCGGCACCAACGCTTTCTATAGCAGAGCAGTGCAAGCGCGGTACGGAGGCGTTGTCAAAAAAGTGGAATGTTGACCGTATAATTCCGTATTTTCAAGCTCATACAAATACTTATGCTGATGTTGAATTCTTGAAGAAAAAGTATACAGAGGCGTTGCGACTTGATAATGTTGTTGCAATGAATATTGCTACAAGAGCTGACTGTATTTCCGAGGAAATAGCAGAGTTGCTTTGCGAGATAGCCGATCAGACGGTTTTAACTGTGGAACTTGGTTTGCAAAGCACAAATGACAGAACTGCGGCACTGATCAACCGATGCCACACGTATAAAGAGTTTCTCACAGGGTATAAACTGCTTCGCACAGCATCGGATAAAATCCGCATCGGAGTGCACATAATCGACGGATTACCCGGAGAAAACGAAGATGACATGATGCAAACGGCAAGGGATGTAGCATCTCTTTATCCGGAAGAGGTAAAGATTCATTTGCTCCATGTAATAAAAGGCACCAAACTCGCTGAGCTATACGAAAACGGCGAATACATACCGCTTGAACTTGACGCATATGCAAGGATAGTCGCAAATCAGTTAACACTTATGCCGCCCGAAACAGTGATCGGCAGAATTACGGGAGACGGCGTGCAGAGCGAGCTTTTAGCTCCTCTTTGGAGCCTGAAAAAAACAAATGTGATTAATAGTATTGACAAGTTTATGTATGCCGAAAACTTGTGGCAGGGAAAGAATTATTAATGAATTTTGTCCAAAATGCACAAATTTTGATTTGTGCATTTTACATTTCTACGGCAAAAAGTTCAAAAATTTACTTGCATGAAGTTTCAAAATATAGTATAATACTTTTATAACATTTCCTAAAAAGGAGCAAAAGACTATGGCGGATTACATCACCAAGAATATCAGAAACATCGTCCTTCTCGGACACGGATCGACCGGTAAGACCTCTCTTGTTGAGGCTATGCTTTACCGCAAGAAACTCACTGACAGACTCGGTAAGCCTACCGAAGGAAATACAGTATGTGACTATGATGCAGAAGAAATCAAGCGCGGCTTTACTCTTTCCGCGGCAATGGTTAACTTTGTGCACAATGATATAAAGATCAATGTTATCGACGCTCCCGGTTATCTCGGTTTCCGCGGCGAGGCAAAGCAGGCAGCGCGAGTTGCCGATGCAGCTATTATCGTTGTAGACGGACGTACCGGCGTACAGGTGGGTACCGACCTCGGTTGGGATTATGCTACTGAGGCGGGCATTCCTAAGGCGTTCTTTATTAACCGTTTTGATGACGGCGAAGCTCGTTTTGCAAAGGCCTTCAATGCACTTCGTGAGCGTTATGGCGTAGCAGTTTGTCCTATTATCATTCCTATGATTGAGGCGGATCAGGTTGCAGGATTCCTCAATCTCATTGACATGAAAGTTTATACATATGATGATGCAGGCAATCTCTCCAAGGGCGACAAGATTCCCGCAGAGTTTATCGGTACCGCGCATGAATATCGTGATATGCTTCTTGAATCCATTGCAGGTACTTCCGATGCGCTTATGGATAAGTATTTTGAAGATCCCGAAAGTATCACTCGTGAAGAGGCGGTTGAGGCTATTCATGAGGGTATCATTCACGGCGGCATCGTTCCTGTGATTTGCGGTTCTGCTGCAAAGGTATGGGGCATTGCTCCGCTTCTTGATATTATTGCAGATTCCTTCCCGAGACCTACAGCTCGCGGTACTGAAAAGGATATTAACGGCAATGATGTTGCTATTGATAAGGATGGCGATCCTGCAATCTTCGTATTCAAGACTGTTGCTGACCCATTTGTAGGAAAGATGACCTACTTCAAGGTTATGAGCGGTACTGTTAAGCGCGACATGACTCTTAAGAATGCACGTGGCGGCGAAGAAAAACTCGCAAAGATCTACACAGTTGTTGGCAAGAAGCAGACTGAAGTTGAGATGCTTTGTTGCGGCGATATCGGCATTACTGCAAAACTTTCCAATACCAATACCAATGACACTCTCAGTGCTTCGGGTACTGTTGAATACGCTCATGTGGTTTCTCCCACTCCTTACATGGCAAAGGGTATTGTTCCTGTTTCCAAGGGGGATGAAGATAAGATTTCACAGGGCATTGCAAGACTTCTCGAAGAGGACCTCAGCCTTCGTTATGAGAACAATGCAGAAACGAGACAGCGTCTTGTTTACGGTCTTGGCGATATTCACCTCGATGTTACCGTTGCAAAGCTTAAGGCCCGTTATGGTGTATCGGTAGCTCTTGAAAAGCAGAAGATCGCTTACCGCGAGGCAATTCGCAAGAAGGTTTCTGTTGAAGGTAAGCACAAGAAGCAGTCCGGCGGTCATGGTCAGTACGGTCATGTAAAGATCGAGTTTGCTCCCAATGAAGAGAGCGGTCTTGTATTTACCGAAAGCACTGTTGGCGGTAGCGTACCTAAGAACTTCCATCCCGCAGTACAAAAGGGACTTGAAGAGGCTATGAGAAAGGGCGTGCTTGCAGGCTTCCCGATGACAGGCCTTAAGGCAAATCTTTTTGACGGTTCTTACCACGATGTTGACTCTTCTGAAATGGCATTCAAGATGGCAGCATCCATTGCATATAAAGAGGGTATGAAGCAGGCAAGCCCCGTTTTGATGGAGCCTGTAATGACAATGCTGGTTTACGTTCCGGATTCCATGGTTGGCGATATCCTTGGCGACTTTAACAAGCGCCGCGGTAGAGTGCTCAACATCACTCCTGATGAAAGCAAGCACGGTTCAACCATTATCGAGGCAGAAGTGCCGCAGGCAGAAGTACTTGAGTACACCATTGCGCTTCGGTCTATGACTCAGGGACGCGGACGTTATGATATGGAATTTGTCCGTTATGAAGAAGTTCCGCAGAGCGTTGCAGATGTAATCATTGCAGAAAACAAGGCAAACCTCGAAGAATAATAGCAAAAGGCGGTTGCAATGCAGCCGCCTTTTAGTTTCATATTTGCAATGTTTTTATTACTATTTTATATAGATTTTTTTGCAGTTTTGTGATATAATCTAATAAAAGATTTGCCTTTTTGTGCAAATTGCAAAAAATGTAATATTATTCATATACAAGGAGAATACAAAAATGAGAAAAGTCATGAGAACTTTGTCAATTGCAATTGTTTTTCTTGTTGCGGTTTCCATGGTTGCCACGGCATTTGCCGCTAACTCTGTTACCGGTCAGTCTGCGGCAGAAGCGCTTCACGACCTTGGACTTCTTGCAGGAAAAGGAACAAACTCAGATGGCAGCGTGAATTTTGACACAGAAGGCAGTCTTACCCGTGCGGAGTCCATTACGCAGGTGGTGCGCTTCCTCGGAAAAGAAAAAGAGGCAACCGAGAAGGCAAATGCGCATCCATTTACCGACCTTCCCACCTGGGCAGTTCCGTATGTAAGCTACGCTTATGCAAACGGAGTTACCAAGGGTGTGAGCGATACCGCGTTTGATGCGAGCGGTGCAATGAGCGATTTTGCATTCCTCACCGCAATTCTCCGTGTGCTTGGATATAACGACAGCAAGGGCGATTTTGTTTGGAACAATCCTTATGACCTTGCAAAAGAGGTCGGACTTGTTGCAAGCACTGAAAAAGACGCAACATTTACAAGGGGCGACGCCTTTGTTATCTGTTTCAATGCTTTGACCGCAAAGAACAAGGATGGCGGAGACAACATTGCAGAAAAACTTGTTAAAGAAGGATTGTTTACAATGGATAAGTACAAGGAAATCGTGCTTGGCGAGGATGGTAAGACAAGCGAAAAGCCAAGTGTTACTCCCCCAGTTAAGCCTACTGATAAACCCGAAGATAAACCTACCGATGAGAATAAAACAGAACTTCTTGCGATAAACCAGCTTGAGCAGAAGAGCGAAAACGGTGACCATGCTAAAGAGGATTATCGCTCCGCTTCTCTTGAAATCAATTTCCGCGAAACGGTTGTGCTCAATTCAAGTACAACAACCTATTCTCGCTATAACAAAGCATATTATCCCAGAGTTAAGAAAGTAAATGACAATCTTTATCTTCTTCTCTACATGTATGACGAGCTCGGTCCGCATCTTTACTATGCTACAAGTAAAGACGGCGTTAATTGGAACGCTCCCGAGGTGCTTTATAATGAGGCAGAGCATCGTTTTACCCATACTTATGGACAACTCGAGGGCAAAAACGATAGTTATTGGGCAGTTAACGCAGATGCCTGTGTGCTTGATGACGGCACTGTCCTTTGCGTATATGGACGCCGTGCTTCATCGGGCTACAGATACTATCCCGAACTTTGCGGACTTTATATGACAATAGGTACCCCGGACAATAACGGCGGTATCTCCTGGTCCGAGGCAAAACGTATTTATACCGGTCAGGTTTGGGAGCCCGGTGTTCTCAAACGTTCGGACGGAGAGATTCAGGTTTACTTTACTCAAGTAGGCCCTGACATTGTAAAATACGGATATAACGAAACTCACCGTTCCACCGGTACGGCTATGATAGTTTCCAAGGATAACGGTAAGACATGGACACCTGATATTCAGCCCGGTGATACCAACTACTATCACGCATACACTGTATATCAGGAGTACGTGGGTGACTTGTTGGATCAGTATTCCGGTGAAGAAAGACCCCACTTTAACGGACAGATGCCCGTGGCTGTTGAACTTCACAATGGCAGAACTCTTTTGTCTGTAGAAACAAAACAGCTTGATGGCAAATTCCGTGTTTCCTATGCAGTGAGCGGCGAAAACGGATATTGGAAGGAAATAGGTGAAGAGGAAGAAAGCGAGCACATCAAGCTTACAATACCTCCCACGTCCAGCCCTTATGTTGACAGATTCCTTTCCGGTGAAGTTTATATGACCCACAATACCGGCGGTTCTCTCAGCGGCAGACTTGGCGATCCTGATGGAAGCGAGTTTGGCAATACTTTTGATGCAGCACCCGGAGCTACAGGCATTTGGGGCTCTTGCGCCGTTGTTGATACGCACAGAGCTATTACCGCTATGCAGACAACTGTGGGCGGTGTAAAGGGAATCAACCTTTATTATTCATATCTCAACCACAGAATCAACTCTCCTAAGAAAACTATCACTGTTGACGGTTATACAAATGACTGGGACGGCAATACCGATGCATTGTTTGTAGGCAGCGAATCCCAAGCACAGGTAACTCTCAGAACAGCTTACGATGATGAAAATCTTTATTTCCTCATCTCGCGTCTTGACTACTATCTCACCGATGGCGACACTGTTACCGTTTGTGTGGGTGCAGGCAAGACATCCGATTACCGCATTACTGTAAATCTTGCAGGCGATGTTACTGTTGATTATTATTCAAACGGCGCAAAGAAGAGCAGTTCTACACTTGATAAGGCGGTTGTAAAACTGTTTGGAACCCTTAATAATAATGAAGACAAGGACGAGGGGGCAGTTATCGAACTTGCTGTTCCCAGAGCGGCTGTCGGAATGAATGAGAAGGTTGAATACCCTGTAAGACTTGAACTTAACAATCAGGACGGTACAGGTTCTGTTTCGGATACATTCCATGGCGCATCCGCATTTGCTACAAGACTTTGGCCCAAGGTGGTTTTGGATTGATTTAGAGGTTGTGTATGAAAAAACGTGTTTTATTACCATTTTTGATTATTCTTGCTGCTGTGATGCTGGCTTTCAGTATCACAGCGGCAGAAACCGTTTATGTAAATGACAACGGTTACGGCGACGGTTCAAGCGCAGACAAGCCCATGGGCAGTCTTTCAGCTGCGCTTCAAAAAGTCAAGGATGGCGGCACCGTTGTGATTACTAATACTTATTCTTTGCTTGGTCCATTCCTTGAACCGGAGCATATAGGTGAGATTACAATTACCGGCGGCACCGTTTTGTTTGATGACCCGGGCGGAAAAAGCCGTTATTATTTGAACGGTCCTACAACTTTTGAGAGTATCGCTTTAAAAAAGGGTGAAAGCAATACATCAAAAACCGGCATGGTTGTTGCTCGTTTTTATCCTGTCACTTTTGGTGAAAAGGTAAGCGTAAGTGGCATTAGCCTATATGTTCTCGGCGGATATCAGTATGAAAGCAACGGAGGGCAAGTTGTAAACGAGGGCGAGTATTTCACCGATCGCGACTCGCATATTACAATAAAGAGCGGCACATATGAATATGTTATCGGCTATTGCCGCGGTAATAGCACCACGGAGTACACCGGTACATCATTCATCACTGTGGATGGCGGCAATGTCAAAAATCTTTACGGCGCTTCGTTTAACGGTTCTTATAGCGGAAGTACCGAGATTACTGTAAATGGCGGTACAGTGTCAAATCTTTATACAGCAGGCGACCATACAAGACGCCTTAACGGTGATGCTAAAGTTACTGTTAACGGCGGTGCAGTTACAAACTTTGAGATAAATAACGTCATGGGGCATACTGCGGTTTATTTCCTTGGCGGAAATATCGAAATGATAACAAAGAAGGTTGCTGAAAACGTGGCACAGTTTGTTACCGACGGTAAAGCAGACCTTGTTGTAAGTAAAAAGGTGAGCATTGGTGATTTTATCGAGCTTTTTGACAGCGCTAAAAACGAGGACGGCACACCTGCTTCTGCTGCTGAAAATATAGCGGTTGCAGAATACAAGGTACTTGATAAGGTGCCTGCGGAGTCCACTGCATACGAAGCTAAGGTATATGTTGCAAATGGCGCACAGGGTAATGGCTATTCTCCTGACAGCCCTACGGATATCGCAAATGCATACGTAATGCTCGACGGTATAGACGGAACTATTGTACTAATTAATGAAATCGATCTTTCAAAAGAGAATTTCTACGAGCCAAAGCATGAGAATAAGGTTGTAATTACATCTTATGACGGCGAGCGTTATTATGACGGCGGTATAAATACCGGCAAGGGAAAGCGATTCTTCTTTAGCGGAAGTACTACTATTGAAAACACAAAAATCGGATTTGAAAGCACCGCACTTTATGTTTGCAGATTCAATGATGTAACATTTGGCAGCGGTATAGAAACC
>SVRG01000147.1 GCA_015064965.1 Oscillospiraceae bacterium | reverse complement strand
AAGCCAGAGCCATTCGCGAGCCAGAGCTTTTACAAAACCGTACTTTTCAAGCCTTGGTATCTGCTTGTCAAGCATAAAGTTGATCTTTGCATCACCGCTGAGCTTGGAATCCTCGACGGTCGTGATGAAAGTCATTACTTCCTCATTCTTGCTTGCGATCGCCGCTTCTGTAATGCGGGCAAACAATTCATCGTTTTGTTTGCCGGGGAGCCACCACCAACCGCGAACAAGCACGTCGGCTAACGCGTGGTCTTTTTTGTTCGATTCGGGGAGTTCTTCAATGTCGCGAAGAACGGCGTTATATACTTTTTCAAAGCCTGTCTTGTCGTTTATGACCTGCCAATTTTTAAGTTCTTCAACCTTTTTCATAACACGCTGTAACAACGTATCGTTGTATTTTTCGTTCATTGCGCAAAGTTCCTTTCTGATTCGTTTTCTGCCGTCGTGGAACTGCCATTTTACAGTACCCTCGGAAATGCGCAGTTTGTCTGCAATTTCCGCTATCGACAGTCCCTCAAAATAGTGCATTTGGATGATCTGACGCACTCTTTTTGGCAGTTTTTCAATGCTTTTGTTGACTTCATCGTGTTCATCGGATAATGCATACAGTTCGGCAGGGTTTGCAGCACTGTCATCGGCAACGTTGAGATTTTCAACGACATCAAGAGGAAGGTAACTGCGGTATCTGCCTATCATATTCAGCGCACAGTTTTTGGATATACGGCATACCCATGCACCGAATTTGCTTTGGTCCTGCAATGTGTTCAGCTTCATCCAGGCGGTAACAAAAGCATCCTGTGCCGCATCTTCAGCCATATATTGATTTTTGGTAACGGATATTGCAGAGGCTACGACTGCTTTTTGATATCGGTTTACCAAGACCTCGTATGCACTTTGTTCACCTGCAAGCGTTAGCATTACCAAGGTTTCATCGGAATTGTTTTGATAATACAATATGCAATCTCCTTTCGTATAAATCGGAAATTTCCATTCTTTTGGCCCTCTGTCTTATAGACACAAATCAGAATAAAAAGGTTTGGTTTTTATGAAAAAAGTCCTAAAATAATTATACATTTTTTCTTAGGATTAGTAAAGGCTTATTGTTTGGTAGTTTTGGAAACAACGTTTCGGACAGTAGGGGCGACCATTGGTCGCCAGTGAAAAACGATAATATTTTCTTGCATAAAAGCCTTCCCCCACCGGGGAAGGCTTTTGTTTGTGCGAATAACGAAACGGGCGATTCGTGAATCGCCCCTACGGTCAAATAACAACAATAGCACACACGTTTTTGTTCGTGTGTGCTATAAAAATTATTTACGCCAAGGTTGAAGCCATAACTGCTTTTATGGTGTGCATACGGTTTTCCGCTTCGTCAAAGACGATAGACTTATCGCTTTCGAATACCTCGTCTGTAACCTCCATACAGTCAATGCCAAACTTTTCATATATCTGCTTGCCGACTGTGGTTTTAAGGTCGTGGAATGCGGGGAGGCAGTGCATAAAGCGGCACTGTTCACCTGCAATATTCATAAGCTCGGTCGTTACTCTGTAGGGAGTGAGCTCCTTGATCCTTTCTTCCCAAACGCTGTCGGGCTCGCCCATTGATACCCAAACGTCTGTATAAATAACGTCGGCATCCTTAACTGCGATCTTCGGATCCTCAATAAATTCAAGCAATGCGCCCGTTTCCTTTGCAATAGCCTTACATTCATCTACAAGGTCATGCGTGGGGAAGTATTTAGCGGGAGCGCACGCAACAAAGTGCATACCCATCTTTGCACATCCGACCATAAGCGAGTTACCCATATTGTATCTTGCGTCGCCCATGTATACGAGCTTTTTGCCCTTAAGCTCACCGAAGTGCTCTTTTATAGTAAGGAAGTCTGCAAGTATCTGTGTCGGGTGGAACTCATTTGTGAGTCCGTTCCAAACGGGAACGCCCGCGTATTTTGCCAACTCTTCAACAAGCTCCTGACCGTATCCGCGGTATTCGATTCCGTCGAACATTCTGCCGAGAACTCTTGCCGTATCGGCAATGCTTTCCTTCTTGCCTATCTGTGAGCCTGACGGATCGAGATAAACGGGATGCATACCGAGGTCAGCCGCCGCTACCTCAAAAGCACAGCGTGTACGTGTGCTCGTCTTTTCAAAAATCAAAGCAACGTTCTTGCCCTCGCAAAGCTTATGGGGAACACCGTTCTTTTTCATTTTCTTAAGCTCTGCAGCATAGTCGATGAGTCCCGAAATTTCCTCGGGAGTAAAATCGAGAAGCTTCAAAAAGTGTCTGTTCTTCAAATTCATATTATTTTTCGCTCCTTATTCAGCACAAGCCTGCTTGATAACGTTTACTGCCTTTTCAACAAGCTCCATAGGAATATTGAGTGCGGGCAAAAGTCTTACCTTGTCCTTTGCAGTCAGGCAAAGAACACCGTTTTCCATACATTTCTTGACTATATCGCCTGCCGCTTTTTTTGTCTTTATGCCTATCATAAGGCCCTTGCCGCTGACAGATTCTACGCCCTCGGCATTTTCAAAAGCCTTGAAAATATATTCGCTCTTTTTGCTTACGTCAGCAAGCAAAGCATCGTCAATACGTTTAACTATGCTGACAGCACCTGCACAGCATACGGGATTTCCGCCGAACGTTGAGCCGTGATCGCCAAAGCCAAACACGTTTTGCACCTTTTCGCTGAGCATCGTTGCACCGAGGGGAAGTCCGCCGCCGATACCCTTTGCCGTCGAAACGATGTCGGGGCTGATT